>JASHSW010000055.1 GCA_030038595.1 Methylovirgula sp. | reverse complement strand
CGTCCAAGGTGAATCGTTCCCGCGACCAGTCGCAGGAGGCGCCAAGTCGCTTCAATTGATTGATGATGGCGCCGCCCGATTCTTCCTTCCACCGCCAGACTTCTTCGAGGAATTTTTCGCGGCCCATTTCGCGCCGGCCGGGCCGCTGATGTTCCATCAACTGCCGCTCGACGACCATCTGCGTGGCGATGCCGGCGTGGTCGGTGCCCGGCTGCCAAAGCACGTCCTTGCCGCGCATGCGCTCGAAGCGGCAGAGGATGTCCTGCAGCGTATTGTTGAGCGCGTGGCCCATGTGCAGCGCCCCGGTCACGTTGGGCGGCGGAATGACGACGCAGAACGGCGGCGCGCTCGCGCGCTCCGGCCGGCCGGCGCGAAACGCCTGCGTCTCTTCCCAAAGCGCCGAAATGCGGCGTTCCACCGTTGCGGGATCGAAAGTCTTGTCCATGCGGGAGAACCGCGGCTTCCGGCGTACCGGATCGCCGCCTAGAAAGCCAAGCGCAAGCGCGAAGTCAACGCGGGTCCGATGATCGAACTCAGCGGCCGCCGCGCGCGACCCGTTCGATCTCGGCGCGCACCAGCCGTTCGACCAGGATCGGCAGATTGTCGTCGAGCCACGCCTTCAGCATCGGCCGGAGCATGGCGCGGACCATATCCTCGACGTGCTCCTCCGATTGCAGAAAGCGGCTGGCGACGAGACTCTTAAGCGAAGTGGAAACCGCTGCGTCGGTAGCCGGCGAGATGAGCGGATCCGCCGTTTCTCTGGCTGGCGTCGCGCGCTGCCGGCTCGGCCGCATCTCCCGTGCGAGGGCGGCGAAATCCTCGGGTCCGACGACGCGGCGTATCTCGGGTTTTGCGGCGGGCTCGTGGGGCGCGCTTTCGGCGGTCTCGGTCGCCGCCGGCTCCGCGGCAGCAGGCTGCGGTTCGGCGACCGGCTCCTGCGCCGCCTCGGGCGGCGCCTCGCTGGGCAGTTCGCCGTTTGGCTCGCTCACGGCGGCGGGCGGCGGCGCAGGCTCGAAGGAAGCCTGCGGCTCAGGTTTCGGCCGCGTCATCGCCACCTGATCGTCGGCGATGATGCGCCGGATCGAAGCGAGTATCTCTTCCATCGAGGGCTCGGATGTCTTGCTCTCGATCGCCTGCTGGTCTTGGGAAAGGGAGTTCGGCGCGTTCATTCTCTAGCGCTTTCTACCCAAGGCGCGCCGCCCCCAGAAGGTATTCCCGAGCATTGCGCAGGCTGCGCTGATTCGCATAACGCATAACTAGAGCAGGTTCCTCGGATTTCCGATAGGTCCGGCGGGTTCTTCCCCGCTTTTGCCGCGCGCCCGCCGCCCGCGCCCCGCCCCAAAGGGCGGCGCGAGATGCAAGGTAAGCTTCAACGATTTCATGACCTTTGCCGGCCCGACACCCGAATCAGCGCCCATCCGGGGTGCGCAGCCCGAACCATTTGTCCTTTACCTGGTCGAAATGGACGGTCGGATCGTACTGCTGGACATCGAGATCGATATTGGCCGCCGAGAGTTCGCCGACCGCCGCCAACGTAGCATACGAGGCAACGACCCGGTCGCGCTGCGCCGAGACGAGGGCGACCCGGGCATTGAGCAGCGTCTGCTGGGCGTTGAGGATGTCGAGAGTCGTGCGCTGCCCGACGCGCGCTTCCTCGCGCACGCCTTCGAGCGCGATCTCCGCCGACTTCACCGCCGCTTCATCGGATTTGATCACCGCCTTGGCGGTATCGAGCAATCCCCAGTCGGTAACCACGGTGGCGCGCACCGCTTCGCGCTGCAGGTCGGCCTGCAGTTCCGCCTGGGAGAGCAGCTCCTTTGCCTGGCGGGCCCGTGCGTCGACTTCGCCGCCGGTGTAGATCGGCACCGAAAGCTGGCCCATCACCGAACCGTTGAAGACGCGGAGCCCCGGATAGCCCTCGTAATTGTAGTTCTGCGAAACCGACCCGACGACCGAGAGCGTCGGATAAAGCTCGCCTTCGACGAGCTTCACCTGAAGAGCGGCGGCGTCGACCGCATGCAGCGCGGCAACGATGCTCGGGTGCTCGGTCAGCGAGACGTTGATCGCTTCCTGCATGGTGTGTGGCAACAGCCCCTCGACGGAGCGCGCCGGCTCGAGTCGGCTCGGATCGACGCCGATCACCTGATGGTATTCGGCAATGCTCGTCTCGAGATTGGCCTGCGCGGTGAAATAATCGGCGCGCGCCGAGGCGAGACTCGAAGCCGCTTGCGCAACGTCGGTGCGGGTGACTTCGCCGACGTTGAAACGGTCCCGTGTCTGGCGCAATTGCTCTTCCAGAACGATGATGTTGTTCTTGCGCAAATCGAGAATCGCCGTGTCGCGCAACACGTCCATATACGCCGTGGCGCCTTCCTGTAGGACAGTCTGCTCGGTGTTGCGCAGGGTTTCGCGGGCGCCGAGCACATTGCTTTCGGCCTGCCTGACGCCGTTGTAATTGCGATTGCCGTTGAAGATGGTCTCGGTTACCGAAAGGCCGAGCGTCGCCGGCTCGGTGTTGTAGTCGAACTGTTCGTTGCTCGACCCGGTCCCGGCGAGCGCACCGCCGCCGGCCAGTGCGCTGCCGCCGCTCTCCCTGAGGCTGCTGAATCCGTATTGCGCGGTGGCGCTGACCGTCGGCCGATAGGCGGCGGTGGCGCGCGGAATGTTTTCGTCCTGGGCGCGTACCCCGGCGCGCTGCTGGTTGAGATCCGGATTGGCTTGATAGGCAAGGGCGAGCGCGCCCGACATCGATTCGGCGCGGACCGGCGTGAGCCACGCCAATCCACCCAGAGCGCCAACTGCCGTCGACGCCAGCAAGAAGAACATCGTTCTTTCGCCGCGCGCAAAACAAACGCCGACGCGAACCCGACTCGTGGACAACCCCCGAAGCTCCAAAGCGCACTAGATTCAAAGGCCTGGCAAAGACGCCGCAAAGTGGATCTCTTCCGGCTCCGCAACATCGGGATGCCGCCGGCCATCCGTTCCCGGATATCCTGCTCATAATCCCGTTGTGCGGCAAGCGCCAATCCGTGGCGCGCGAATTCAAGCGACTGCCGCAAAAATGCGACAGGCCGGCGGCCGTTTATCCGACCGTTGCCTGTGAATAAAAGCCGCCGTCAGAACACGAAATTTGGCGCTTCGCGGAAAGCGCCCAAGAGCGGTGCCGCTGCGTCAAACAAGATGCGGGAGCTGATTTGGCCGGCAATTTTGTCAAAGCGGATTGCATGACAGGCAAAGCGATCCGGATCGCTCGCCGCTCGCGAAAGTGTGATGAGCCGTCCGCCTTCCGCCAGTTGGCCGAACAGTCGATCGAGCCGGCCTTCGGTCGCGCCGTTCACGAACACGAGATCAAACGGGGCGCGTTCGGCGACGCCGTCGGGCAGCGGACCCGCAATCACCGGTATCTGGCCGAAGCCGGTGGCCGCGAGATTGGACTTGATCATGGCCTTCAGTTCGGAGTCGGCATCGAGCGCGGTGACCCGATCGGCGAGCCCGGCAAGGATCGCGGTCGAATAGCCGGTGCCGGGCGCGACGTCGAGAACCTTATCCTCTTTCCTCACCTCGGCGTCTTGAAGAAGCCGAGCCAACACCATCGGCGTAAGCAAGCGGCGCGATTCTCCGCCCGGCGCAGAATCCGCCACTTTCAGCGAAAGGTCCGAATAGGCGAGCACCTGCTGGTCGGCGGGCACGAATAGTTCGCGCGGCACTTCGAGGAACCGCGCGATGACGGCATGGTCGGTCACCCCAAACGTTCGGATCTGGCAATCGACCATCGTCCGGCGCAGTTCGGCGAAATCAGGTTCGGCACTTGGCGAAGCGCGCATATTTCTTTCCGTCGGATTGCGTCGAGCCGACGCACAGCGCTTATAGGTTGCGCTCCGTTCCCTGTCGAATAGCGGCCCGATTCCTGATCGCAATTGCGCGGCGAAGGTCAAGATGCGAAAAGGACGCGGTTTGCCCAACGCGAGGGAGCCGCGCATGGCCGAAGAGGCGCCGACCGAAGATTTCGAACACGCCGAGCATGCCGAACACGCCGCCGCAGATCCGTTTCTTGCCATCGTGGCGATGACGATCGCCGTTCTCGCCGTGATCGCGGCCGGGGTCGGCAGCCTGGAGACAATCGAAACCGCGGCAACGATCGACGCCAAGAGCGAGGCCGTCCTTTTGCAGGACAAAGCGACCGACCTTTGGAATTTCTTCCAAGCGAAGAGCCTCAAGAAGAACATGTATGAGATCGCCGCGGCAGCGGGCGGTCCCAACGCGGAAAGCTTCCAACAACAGGCCAAGCGCAACGGCGACGATCAGCAAAGGCTGCAAGCCCAAGGCAAAGCGCTCGAGCAGCAAAGGGACGCCAAGCTCGAAGAAAGCGGGCGCCACGAACACCGCCACGAGGTGCTCACCGTTTCCGTCACCTTGCTGCATATATCGATTGCGATCGCGACGATCGCCATCATCCGGCGGGGAGCGCGCTGGCCCTGGAACGCGGCGCTGATCTTGGGCATTGCCGGCGTAATCGGAGCAGCGTTCGCCTATATCTGAGGGCTGGACACTGCGGCTCGATGTTCCGGGATGGCGCGAGCAAAGCGGGACTTTTCAGCCTATATCCGAGCTAAAGAGCATAACAGAATGAATTCATTGCCTGTATCTGCATATGCATGCGCAACGAACGGGGCCGGATTGACGCCCGAGGACTACGCTGTGCTGCGCGACGCGGTCTATCGGCTGGAGCACACGAGCTTTGCGGCGCGTTTGTCGCAGGCGCTCGACAAACAAATCGGCCGGGTCGGAAGGCTGCTGCCCGCCGAGCTCAGCGAGGTCGTCGAGCGCGCCACGGAAGCGGCCATCAAAGCCGCGCTGGAGGCGGCGCTCAGCACGTTGGGGCCACGCTCCGCCAGTGAACGGCGCCTTCTGCATAAAGCAATCGCGACGCTTTCGGGCGCGGTCGGCGGCGCGTTCGGGCTCGCCAGCCTACCGGTCGAACTGCCGTTTTCGACGGTGGTCATGCTGCGGGCGATCGCCGCGATCGCCCAGGCCGAAGGCGAGGATCTGGCCGCCCCGGAGACCGCCTTTGCCTGTCTTCAGGTCTTCGCGTTGGGAACGGGTCGGCAAGACGCCAGGGCTTTGGAGAGCGGCTATTTTGCGGTACGCAGCATCCTCGCCAAATCGGTGACCGAAGCGGCGCGTTTCGTGGTCGAGCGCGGCCTTGCCGAGGAAGGCGCGCCGGTGATCCTGCGGCTGGTTTCGCAGATCGCGGCGCGGTTCGGCGTCGTCGTATCGCAAAAGATTGCGGTGCAGGCCGTCCCGTTGATCGGAGCGGCGGGCGGCGGGGCCGTGAACTACGCCTTTATCGATCATTTCCAGACGATCGCGCGCGGCCATTTCGCGGTACGCCGGCTCGAGCGCATCTATGGGGCGGAGATCGTCAAGGCCGAATATGACAAACTGCTGAACCAAGCGGCGAAAGACTAGCGCCCTATTCGTCGGCCCGCAGATTGGCGAGGTGCGCCTCGCGCAGATCGAGTTCCCGTTCGATCCGGCGCCGCCCTTCGTCCTTCAGCTTGCCGGCGCGGTAGAGATCGTTGATCCGCTTACGCTCGGCGGCGATGAGCCGAAGTTCGAGGTCGTCGCGAAGTTCCATCAGCTTGGTGTGGCCATCGTCGCCGTCGCTTCGATGGATGACGCGTTTCATGCGCTCCCGCTGATAGGCGCGGATGGGGCCGACAACCTCGTCCGGGAGGTTGTTCTCCGCGGCGATCTGTTCGAGCTGTTCGATCGCCGCCTCGATCGCCTCGCGCCGCGCTTTGAATTCCTCGGCCCGATTGGCGCCGCGTTCGCGCCGGCCGGCATTGGCCAAGCCAAGCACGCGGATGATAAACGGCAAGATCAATCCCTGCCCGACAAGGGTGATGAGGATCACGCAGAACGTCAGGAAAAGAATGAGGTCGCGGAACGGAAACGGCGCGCCGCTTTGCGTGGTGAACGGAATGGCGAGCGCCGCGGCAAGCGAAACGATGCCGCGCACGCCTGTCGCGGCGATCACGAACGGGTATTGCCACTGCGGCGCCGGATCTTTGCGGGCGATCGCCGGAATCCAGCGCGGAACATAGGTTGCCGGATACATCCAGATGAAGCGCGTGACGATCACGACCGCGCTCACGATGGCGGCGGAAAGGACGAGTTCTTTGGTCGAATAGTTTCCAATGCCCCCCATCAGCCTGCGCGCCTGCAGGCCGGTGATGAGAAAAACCAGTCCCTCGATCAGATAAATCAAAAAATCCCAGAAGAAGATGCCCTGCAATCGAGTCGCCGCGCTGATGAGCCGCAGCCCGTTCCAGCTGATGTAAAGTCCCGCCGTAACCGTGGCGAGTACACCGGAGCCTCCCAATTGTTCCGGCGGCCAGTAGGCGATGAACGGCGTCAGCACTGAGAGCAGGATTTCGATGCGCGGATCGTGGACCCAGCGGCGCAGGCGCAGCATCAGCCAGCCGACGCCTATCCCCCAGACGAGTTCGCCGACCATGATCGCCGCGAATGTCGCGACGGCATGGCCCAAGGAAAATACGCCGGCCGCGACCGCCGCGACCGCAAAACGATAGAGGATCAGCGCCGTTGCATCGTTGGCGAGACCCTCGCCTTCGAGAATGACGAGGATGCGGTTCGGGAGCTGCATCCGGCGGGCGATCGAAAGCGGCGCGACCGCGTCCGGCGGCGAGACGATCGCACCCAATACGAAGCCGGCCGGCCAGGAGAAGCCGAAGAGCCAATGCGTCGCCGCCGCGACCGCGATCGTCGTAAAGATGACGCAGCCGATGGCAAGCAGCGAAATGGGGCGCAGGTTGAAACGGAACTCGCGCCAGCTCATCGCCACCGCCGAGGCGTAGATGACCGGCGGCAGGACCAGCAGCAAGACCACCTTCGGCTCGAGCTCGATCGTCGGCAGGCCGGGAACGAGCGCCAGGATCACCCCGGTGATCACCAGCAGAATGGCCGGCGGAATCGTCAGCCGCCGCGCGATAACGGCTACCGCCGCGATGACAATCAGCAGCAAGACCATGGTTTGGATTGTCGTGACCATGCGGCGCTCGCTTTGCGCTGAGCCTATCCGCTCGGCTTGATTTGCGGAAGAAGCCTGGCTGGGAGGCAATATGCCGGAGGTTACGTCGGCTTTTTCGGCCACAGCCAGGCGGCGCCGCGCACGCCGCTCGAATCGCCGTGCTTGGCCCGCAAAACGCGCGTCGTCACGATGTCGGAGAATGCGTAGCGGGCGAGCAACGGCGGCAGCATTTCGTAAAGCTGCGTGATGTTCGAAACCCCGCCGCCGAACACGATGGCGTCCGGATCGACGATATTGGCGACGAGCGCCAAGGCGCGCGCCAGCCGGTCGGCGTAGATTTCCAGCGAGCGGGCCGCCTCCTCTTCGCCGCGCAGCGCCGCTTCGGCGATCGCCTCGGCGGTGGCGCTCTCTCCGATGCGCAGCCGATGCTCGGCGGCGAGCGCGCCGCCGGAAAGCCACGTCTCCACGCAATCCGTCTTGCCGCAAAAACACGGCCGCGCCGGGCTCTGCCGTTCCGCGGCGTTCAACGGCATCGGATTATGGCCCCATTCGCCGGCGATTCTGTTGCGGCCGGAGACCAGCTTGCGGTCGATGACGACACCGCCGCCGACGCCCGTGCCGAGAATGACTCCGAAGACGCAACGCTCGCCCACCGCCGCGCCGTCGATCGCCTCCGACAGGGTCAGGCAATTGGCGTCGTTCTCCATGCGAACCGGTCGTTCCAAAAACTTCTCGAGATCGCGGTCGAACGGCTTGCCGTTGAGGACTACGGTATTGGCGTTGCGCATCAGTCCGCTCTTCGGCGACAGCGACCCCGGCATGGCGACGCCGATCGATCCTTTTTCGCCGAGCTCCGTCTCTAGAGCGGCGACGAGATCGCCGATCGCGCGAAGAATCGCGTCATAGTCGCCGCACGGCGTAGGCTGCCGGCGCCGCGCCGCGATACTGCCGTCCTCGGCCAGCGCGATCGCCTCGATTTTCGTGCCGCCGAGATCGACGCCGATGCGCATCGTTTGCTCCTTGTTGTTTCCCGCCTCCTAATATAGGTCGCTGGCGCGGCGCAACTTGCCGCACCGCTCTCGCCGACCGGCTAGACCGCCAGATTGTCGATGAGCCGCGTCGTCCCGAGCCGGGCCGCGGCAAAGAGCCGGATCGGCGCTTCGCCCGCCGCCGCAACCGGCGCAAGCGTCTCCGCATGTCGGGCATCGATGTAGTCGACCGCGAACCCGGCCGCTTCGAGCGCGCCGCGCGCCGCGGCAAGCGCCGGCCCGATCGCCGCGCCGCTGCGCAAAGCGTCGCGGCAGCGCACCAGCGCGGCATAGAGAAGCGACGCCCGCGCCCGTTCCTGCGCCGACAAATATTCGTTGCGCGAGGAGAGAGCGAGACCATCCCTGGCGCGCCGAGTTGGCACCGCGACGATCTCGACGCCAAGATCGAGATCGCGCACCATCCGCTCCACGACCTTGAGCTGCTGATAATCCTTCTCGCCGAAGATCGCCAGGTCCGGCCGGCATTGTTGGAAGAGTTTTGCGACCACGGTCGCAACGCCGGCAAAATGATCGGGACGGAACTTATCCTCAAGCCCAGCTTTGGCGGGGCCGTCGACCGATACCGTCGTTGCGAAGCCCGCCGGATACACTTCTTCGACTTCCGGCGCGAAGACCAGGTCGCCGCCGGCCGCGGCGAATGCCTCGACGTCGCGCGCCAACGACCGCGGATAGGACCCAAAGTCTTCGCCCGGCGCGAACTGCGTCGGATTGACGAAGATCGACAATATCGTGCGCCCGGCCCGCTTCTTCGCTTCTTCAACGAGCGACAGATGCCCGGCATGCAGCGCGCCCATGGAAGGGACAAGCGCGATTCGTTCGCCAGCGTCGCGCCAGGCGGCGACAATTGTCCGCAACGTTGCAACGTCGCGGGCGAGCGCGACGCTGTTGGCAACGGGATCCGAGACTATTGGCGCAGTCAAACTCAAACGTCCTTGGGTTGCATGGCGCGCCGGCGTTGCCGCCCTTCGATCTCGCCGTCGCCCAACGAAACGAGCCGGGCAATATAGGCCTCGGGCAGCGACCAATCCTTGGCGGCGGCAAGGATGGCGTTGAGATAGGCGGGCGCGGGTTTTCCTTCAATCTGGCTCGCACCGATGTAGACCAACGCCCGTACGGGCGCGCCCCCTTCGCGCAGCACCGGCTGCGTCAGCTTGCGATACAGCCCGCGGCCGAGATCTTCGTAACGGTCGAGGCCGGGCATGTCGGAGAGCGCGAGCTCGTAGAGTACCCCGTGAACATCGGTGCGCGGATCGCACTTCACCGACGCGTAGCCCGCTCCCATGATGAAGAACTTGTGGCGCGCCAGCCGCGCTCGGCCGAGCGGGCGCGAGCCGGGGCAGCGAACTTGCATGGCTTGACGATCCATGTTCGAGCCGTAGGCAAAATAGAGCGGCATGAATTGGCTTTGGCCGCTCTTCGGTTTTTGGTCAAGTCCCGGAAATTCTGTTTCAGAATCTCTGCGTGAGCCCGGCGAAGAACCCGCGCCGCGGCCCCGAACAGAGGCCGCCTCGAGTCGGCGGCCTCCGCGGGAATTGTCGTGATTACGCTGCGCTGGCGTGATTGCCGCGCGAATTCAGACGCCGGCGCGCGTAGAGACCGGCTTAGCGTCAATTACGGATGCGAGCCCGTGGGTGGTCCTGACGAAAGCTCGCTTAGGCGCGCTCTTTGGCAAAGGCGTCCATCGCCTGCCCGAAGCCGCGGAAGGAAAATTCGATCGCGATATTCTGCCCGGCGGCGTTGGTGAACAGCAAACGGCCCGTATCGGCGGCGACCGCATGCCAGGCGCGCAAGACGTCTTCCTTCAATACGGCGTCCGCGACGCAGCCTCCCGGCACGCAGCGCTCCCAC
>JASHSW010000054.1 GCA_030038595.1 Methylovirgula sp. | reverse complement strand
ACCGGCGACATGGGCGCGATCGGGCGCGGCGAAGATATGGAGATTACGACCTATCTCGAGACCGCCATGACCTCAGAGTTGCAGGGCAATGTCGCCGATCTATGCCCGGTCGGCGCGCTGCTGCCGAAACCCTATTCCTTCAAGGCGCGCTCCTGGGAACTCGCCAAGACCGATTCGATCGACGTCATGGACGCGCTCGGCTCCGCGATCCGCGTCGACAGCCGCGGCCGCGAAGTGATGCGCATTCTGCCGCGCATCAACGATGCGGTGAACGAGGAATGGATTTCCGACAAGACGCGACAAATCGTCGACGGACTGAAGACGCGTCGTCTCGATCGGCCCTATCTGCGCGAAAACGGCAAGCTCGTGCCGGCGACCTGGAACGCCGCCTTCGAGGCCATCGCCGCGAAACTGAAATCGACGCGGCCGGAGAGGGTCGGCGCGATCGCCGGCGATCTCTGCGCGGTCGAGGAAATGTTCGCTTTAAAGCTCTTGATGGAGAGTATCGGCAGCTCCTCTCTCGATTGCCGCCAGGACGGAGCCAAGCTCGATCCGAAATTCGGCCGCGCCGGCTATCTCTTCAATCCGACCGTAGCCGGTGTCGAAGAAGCCGATGCGATCATGATCGTGGGCTCCAATCCGCGCCACGAAGCGCCGGTCTTCAACGCCCGCATCCGCAAACGCTGGCTCAAAGGTAATCTGCTGGTTGGGGTGATCGGCGAGAAGGCCGATCTCACCTACGAGTACAATTATCTCGGCGCGGGTCCGGAGACGCTGGCGCATTTCGTCGGCCATCCGCCGGCGCAAAAAGAGCGGCCGATGTTACTCCTCGGACAAGGCGCGCTCGCCCGGCCGGACGGGTTCGCCGTTCTAGCCCAAGCGGCCAAGGCCGCCGTCGCGCTCGGCTGCATCAGGCCAGGCTGGCTCGGGTTCGGCATCTTGCACAGCGCCGCGGCCCGCGTCGGCGGCCTCGATCTCGGCTTCGTGCCGGGGCCGGCCGGCCTCGATGCCGCGGCGATGGCGAAAGGCGGAAGTCTCGATGTGCTCTTCAATCTCGGAGCCGATGAGATCGACGTCGCGCCTGGCGCTTTTGTAATCTACCAAGGGACGCACGGCGATCATGGCGCGCATCGTGCCGACGTGATCCTGCCCGGCGCGACCTATACCGAGAAATCGGGCCTCTACGTCAATACCGAAGGCCGCGTGCAATTTGCCGAGCGTGCCAATTTCCCGCCCGGCGACGCGCGCGAAGACTGGACGATCCTACGGGCGCTCTCGGCGGTATTGGGCAGGACCTTACCCTTTGACTCGCTGCATGCGCTGCGCGCGAAGCTTCATGCGCAGTATCCGCACTTTGCGAAGCGCGACGCGATTCTGCCGGGCGAGGCGGCGGATATCGAGAAGCTCGCCGCAACAGAGACTGACGCGCCAAGCGCAGCGCCTTTCGTCTCGCCCATCACGGATTTCTACATGACCAATCCGATTGCGCGCGCCTCCGCCGTAATGGCCGAATGTTCGGCTTTGGCGCGCGGCCTTCTCCAACAGGCGGCGGAATGAACATGGCTCTCGCACTTCTCTTGACCTTGTTGAAGAGCGTCGTGCTGATCGTCGCCTTGTTGATCTACGTCGCCTATATCCTCTATGCCGATCGCAAGATCTGGGCGGCGGTGCAATTGCGGCGCGGCCCGAACGTGGTCGGTCCTTGGGGCCTGTGGCAGAGCTTCGCCGACCTGCTCAAATTCGTCGTCAAGGAGCCGATCGTTCCGGACGGCGCCAACAAGGGGGTGTTTCTGCTCGCTCCCTTCGTCATGGGCCTATTGTCGCTCGCGGCCTGGGCGGTCATTCCGCTCGATGACGGCTGGGCGATCGCCAACATCAACGTCGGCGTGCTCTATATCTTTGCGATTTCCTCGCTCTCCGTCTACGGCATCATCATGGGCGGCTGGGCGTCGAATTCGAAATACCCGTTTCTCTCGGCGCTGCGCTCGGCGGCGCAAATGGTTTCCTACGAGGTTTCGATCGGGTTCGTCCTCATCACCGTGCTGCTCTGCGCCGGTTCGCTCAACCTCTCCGACATCGTCAAGGCGCAGGACACGCGCTTCGGGCTTTTGGGCTGGTATTGGCTGCCGTTGCTGCCGATGTTCGTAGTCTTCTTCGTTTCGGCGCTCGCCGAAACGAACCGGCCGCCGTTCGACCTTGTCGAAGCAGAGTCGGAACTCGTCGCGGGCTTCATGGTCGAATATTCCTCGACCCCGTATCTGCTTTTCATGCTCTCGGAATATGTGGCGATCATCACTATGTGCGCCTTCGGGACGATCCTGTTTCTCGGCGGCTGGCTGTCGCCCATTGCTTTCCCGCCGTTCACCTGGGTTCCCGGCGTCGTCTGGTTCATCCTCAAGGTCTCGGCGCTTTTCTTCCTATTCGCGATGGTAAAGGCCTTCGTGCCGCGCTATCGCTATGATCAGCTGATGCGGCTCGGCTGGAAGGTCTTTCTGCCGATCTCTCTATTCATGGTCGCGCTCGTCGCAGCGGTGCTCGAAGCCACCGGCTTCGGCAACGTCATGGCGCAATGAGGAAGAAATGAAGGTCGATGCCGCCGCCAAGGCGCTTTTGCTGAAGGAGTTCGTTGCGGCCTTTGCGCTGTCGATGCGCTACTTCTTCAAGCCCAAGGCGACGCTCAACTACCCGCACGAGAAGAACCCGCAATCGCCGCGCTTTCGCGGCGAGCACGCGTTGCGCCGCTACCCAAACGGCGAGGAACGCTGCATTGCCTGCAAGCTCTGCGAGGCGATTTGCCCGGCGCAGGCGATCACCATTGAGGCGGGGCCGCGCCGCAACGACGGCACGCGCCGCACCACCCGCTATGATATCGACATGGTGAAATGCATTTATTGCGGCTTCTGCCAGGAAGCTTGCCCGGTCGACGCCATCGTCGAGGGACCAAATTCGGAATTTTCGGTCGAGACGCGCGAGGAACTCTACTACGACAAGGACCGGCTGCTGGCCAATGGCGACCGATGGGAGCGCGAGCTCGCCCGCAATATTGCGCTCGATGCGCCGTATCGGTGAGGGGAATGAGCGAGATCACATTCCAACCCCCTCGTCCCGAGGCGCGCGCCGGGCGCGCGGCTCGGGGGACGCGCAGGCGCATGGGCCGCATCCTTCGAGACGCGGGCCCACGGTTCGCTCAGGATGAGGGCGGCGGAGGGCTCGTTCGATGAGCGCCGTTGCGTTCTTCTTCTATCTATTTTCCGCCGTCATGATCGCTTCCGCATTCATGGTCATCACGGCGAAGAACCCCGTCCATTCGGTGCTCTTTCTGATCCTCGCTTTCGTCAACGCGGCGGGGCTTTTTCTTCTGCTCGGCGCCGAGTTTTTGGCGCTGATTCTTATCGTTGTCTACGTCGGCGCAGTGGCGGTGCTGTTCCTTTTCGTCGTGATGATGCTCGACGTCGATTTCGCGGAACTGAAACAGGGTTTTCAGCGCAACCTGCCGATCGGCGCGACGATCGGCGGCATCGTTCTCGTCGAGCTGATTTTTTGCGTCGGGGCGTGGAGTGTCGGGAGTGCGGCCACGCAAGCGACGACGCCGGCGCCGCCCGGCCTTTCCAATACTGCGGCGCTCGGCCGCGTGCTCTACACGCAATATCTCTATCTCTTCGAGGCGGCGGGTCTCATCCTCCTGGTCGCGATGATCGGCGCGATTGTCCTGACCTTGCGCCACAAGCGGGGCGTGAGGCGGCAAAGCATCGAACGGCAGAACGAGCGCACCGCCGAGAGCGCGGTCGAACTCAAAAAGCAGCCTTCCCGGGCGGGGGTTTGAGAAATGTCGGTTTCGCTCGGCCATTATCTCGTCGTCGCCGCGATCCTGTTCACGCTGGGCATCGCCGGCGTCATCGTCAACCGAAAGAACATCATTGTCATCCTGATGTCGATCGAATTGATCCTGCTCGCGGTCAACATCAATCTCATCGCCTTCTCGGCGTTTCTCGGTGATCTCGCCGGGCAGATCTACGCGCTGTTCGTTCTGACGGTCGCCGCCGCCGAGGCGGCAATCGGGCTCGCCATTCTCGTCACCTACTTCCGCAATCGCGGCACGATCGCGGTCGAAGACATCAATATGATGAAGGGCTGAGCGTGTACCAGGCAATCGTCGCTCTTCCGTTGCTCGGCTTTCTGATCGCCGGCATCTTCGGCCGTCTGATCGGTCCGCGTCCCTCCGAGATCGTCACGACGAGCCTGCTCTTCATCTCGATGCTACTTGCCTGGATCGCGTTCGGCGAGTTCCTCTCGGGCTCCGCGGGCGCCGACGTCGAGATCGTCACGAGTTGGTTTAGGTCGGGCGCGCTCCGCGTCGATTGGGCCTTGCGGATCGATTCGCTCACTGTCGTGATGCTGGTCGTGGTGACGACAGTTTCGGCGCTCGTGCATCTCTACTCGATCGGCTATATGCACGAAGACAAATCGCGGCCACGCTTTTTCGCCTATCTGTCGTTCTTTACCTTCGCCATGCTCATGCTGGTGACGGCCGACAATCTCGTCCAACTGTTCTTCGGCTGGGAAGGAGTAGGGCTTGCCTCCTATCTGCTGATTGGGTTCTGGTACGACAGGCCCGCCGCCAATGCCGCGGCGATCAAAGCGTTCATTGTTAACCGCATCGGCGATTTCGGTTTCACGCTCGGTATTTTCCTCGTCTTCCTGCTGACGAATTCCGTCGCCTTCGATCAGATCTTCGCCGCCGCTCCTGGCTTGGCCCACAAGACCATCCACGTCTTCGGCTTCGACATGGACGCGATGACGATCACCTGCCTGCTGCTCTTCATGGGCGCGATGGGAAAATCGGCGCAGTTCCTGCTCCACACCTGGCTTCCCGACGCGATGGAGGGGCCGACACCGGTGTCGGCGTTGATCCATGCCGCGACAATGGTGACGGCTGGCGTCTTCATGGTCGCGCGGCTTTCGCCGCTCTTCGAACAATCGTCTGCGGCGCTCGCCTTCGTGACGATCATCGGGGCGACGACGGCGTTCTTCGCCGCGACCGTCGGCCTCGTGCAGAACGATATCAAACGAGTCATTGCCTATTCGACCTGCTCGCAATTGGGCTACATGTTCGTTGGGCTCGGGGTCGGCGGCTATTCGCTCGGCATCTTCCATCTGTTCACGCATGCTTTCTTCAAGGCGCTGCTGTTCCTCGGCGCGGGCTCCGTCATCACCGCCATGCATCACGAGCAGGACATGCGCGAGATGGGCGGGCTTGCGAAAAAGATTCCGCTGACCTTCGCGATGATGGTCGTCGGCACGCTTTCCTTGACCGGCTTTCCCCTGACTGCCGGCTATTTCTCCAAGGACGCGATCATCGAAGCCTCGTATGCGGCGCATCGACCCGATGCGCTCTACGGTTTCGTTTTGACGACGCTGGCGGCGGCGCTGACGGCCTTCTATTCCTGGCGGTTGATTTTCCTAACCTTTTTTGGGTCGCCCAAATGGCAACATGCCGCGGCGCGGCATCACCAAGACTTGCATCACGTCGATCCGCAGGAATCGCCGCAAGTGATGCTGATTCCGCTCTACGCGTTGGCGCTCGGCGCGCTGTTTGCCGGCCTTGCATTCAGCAGGATTTTCGTCGGCGAAGGGGCGGACGAATTCTTCGAGGCGTCGCTCTACCACGCCAACCATATCATGTCGGGGCTCGAAGAGACGCCGCCGCTCGTCCATTTTCTGCCGACCGTTATGATGATCGGCGGCTTCTTCGTGGCGCTCTATCTCTACATCTTGGCGCCGGGAACCGCGGAACGCTGGGCGCAGGCGATGCCGGGCCTATATCGGTTTCTGCTCAACAAATGGTATTTCGATGAACTCTACGACGCTGTCTTCGTGCGGCCGGCCTTCTGGCTCGGCAGAGCGTTCTGGAAAGGCGGCGACCAGAACACCATCGATCGCTTCGGCCCGGACGGCGTCGCAGCGCGCGTCGTCGACGTGACAAACCGCGTCGTGCGGCTGCAGAGCGGCTATCTCTATCATTATGCCTTCGCCATGCTCGTCGGCGTAGCGGCGCTGATCACCTATTATCTTGTCTGGGGGCTGCGCTGATGTTCGGCTTCGGAATTCTGACCTGCCTTGTATTTCTCCCGCTGGTCGGCGCCGCCTTCATTTTCGCGCTGCGCGGCGAGGACGAGGCGACTTGGAACAACGCGCGCTGGGCGGCTCTGCTCACCACCGTCGTCGATTTTCTTCTCTCGGTCTATGTCTACGCGAAGCTCGATCCGAACTACGCCGGCTTTCAGTTCGTCGAGGAGAAACATTGGTTCGGCGGCGGCCTCGTCTATAAGATGGGCGTCGATGGGATGGCCATGCCGTTCGTCGTCCTCACCACGTTCCTGATGGTGATCAGCATCGCCGCGTCGTGGAAGGTAACGACCCGCGTCAAGGAATATATGATCGCCTTTCTCGTGCTCGAGACGCTGATGACCGGCGTCTTCTGCGCGCTCGATCTCGTACTCTTCTATTTGTTCTTCGAAGGCGGCTTGATTCCGATGTTCCTCATCATCGGCATTTGGGGCGGTGCGCGGCGCGTCTACGCAAGCTTCAAATTCTTTCTTTATACACTGCTCGGCTCGCTGCTGATGCTCGTCGCCATCATGGCAATGTACAGTTTCGCCGGCACCACGGATATTTCAGTGCTGCTCAAGACAGCGTTTCCGGCCTCGATGCAGAAATGGTTGTGGCTTGCCTTCTTTGCGTCCTTCGCGGTGAAGATCCCGATGTGGCCGTTCCATACCTGGCTGCCCGACGCGCACGTCGAGGCGCCGACCGCGGGATCGGTTATCCTCGCCGGCGTGCTCCTCAAGATGGGCGGCTATGGATTCCTGCGCTTCTCCTTGCCGATGTTTCCCGACGCTTCGCTCTATTTCGCGCCGCTGATCTACGCGCTTTCGGTGATCGCCATCGTCTACACCTCGCTGGTCGCGCTGGTGCAGGAGGACATGAAGAAGCTCATCGCCTATTCTTCGGTCGCGCACATGGGATTCGTCACCATCGGTCTTTTCTCGATGACGCAGCAAGGCGTGCAGGGGGCGATTTTCCAGATGATCTCGCACGGTCTCGTTTCCGGCGCGCTCTTCCTTTGCGTCGGCGTGGTCTACGACCGCATGCACACGCGCGAAATCGCCGCCTACGGCGGGCTTGTCGAGCGCATGCCGCTTTATGCGGTCGCCTTGATGCTGTTCACGCTGGCCAACGTCGGGCTGCCCGGCACGTCGGGCTTCATCGGCGAGTTCCTGACGCTGATCGGAGCATTCCAGGTCAATAGCATCGTCGTGGCGATTGCCGCGACCGGCAGCATTCTTTCGGCCGCCTACGCGCTCTATCTCTATCGCCGAGTCATCTTCGGCGTGCTCGAGAAGCCCAGCCTTAAGTCGATTCTCGATCTGACGCCGCGCGAGATCGCCGTGCTCGCGCCGCTCTTTCTGCTGACGATCTTTTACGGCATCCACCCCGGGCCGATCCTCGACGGCACCGCGGCCTCCGTCGCGCAGTTGATCCATGACAATGGCGAAATGCGTACCGCGGCGCTCGCTGCGCCGCTCCGTTTCGAGGAGCGGCGCCAATGATCCCGCTGCATCTTGCGCTCGCACATTGTCTGCCGGAGCTCGTCCTGGCGATCGGCGCCCTGGCGCTGATTCTCGTCGGGGCGATCCGCGCCAAGCCCTCCGACCGGCTCATCACCGAAATAGCGGTCGGCGTACTCGGGCTTGCCATTCTCACCCTCTTCGACGGCAAGGGAACGGCCGCGGTCTTCGACGGCGCGTTCATCGACGATCCTTTCGGGCGGTTCATGAAGGTCCTGAGCTATGCCGGCTCGCTCGTTACGTTACTGATTGCTCAGGACTTTCTGGCGCGCGAGAAGATCGACAAGTTCGAATTTCCGGTTCTCGTGCTGCTCTCGACGCTCGGCATGTCGATGCTGATCTCGGCGAGCGGGCTGATCGCGCTCTATCTCGGCCTCGAGCTGATGTCGCTGGCGCTTTACGTCGTCGCCGCATTTCATCGCGACGACGCGCGCGCCTCGGAGGCGGGCTTAAAATATTTTGTGCTTGGCGCGCTCTCCTCCGGCATGCTGCTCTACGGCGCATCGCTGCTCTATGGGTTCGCGGGAACCGTCTCCTTTGCCGGGATCGCGGCGGCGGTGAAGGGGACGGCTTCGCTCGGCGTCATTTTCGGTCTCGTGTTTCTGCTGGCCGGGCTTGCCTTCAAAATCTCCGCCGTTCCCTTTCACATGTGGGTTCCCGACGTCTATGAGGGCGCGCCAACCCCGGTGACCGCGTTCTTCGCCTCGGCGCCGAAAATCGCCGCCGTCGCGATTACCGTTCGCGTCGTCACTTCCGCGTTCCCGGGCATCGCCCTGCAATGGCAACAGATCATCATCTTCCTGGCGATCCTGTCGATGGCGCTCGGCTCGTTCGCAGCGATCGGTCAGACCAACATCAAGCGCTTGATGGCCTATTCGTCGATCGGCCACATCGGCTTCGCCCTCGTCGGTCTTGCCGCCAACAGTGCGGCGGGCGTCGCCGGCGTTCTTTTCTACATGGGCGTCTATCTCGTCATGACGCTCGGCACATTCGCGGCGATCCTGTCGATGCGGGTTAACGGTAAAGCGGTCGAGAACATTCACGATCTCGCGGGCCTGGCGCGCAGCGACGGCACGATGGCCTTCTTTCTTGCGATGCTGATGTTCTCGCTCGCCGGTATCCCGCCGCTCGCCGGCTTCTTTGCGAAGTTCTACGTCTTTTACGCCGCGGTCGAGGCGCATCTCTATTGGCTCGCGGTGATCGGCTTTGTCACCAGCGTCGTTGCCGCGTTCTACTACATTCAAATCGTTAGGATCATCTATTTCGACGAACCCGCGGCGCGCTTCGACAAGGCGGTGCCGGTACTGCGCGCCGTGCTTGCGGCAAGCGGGCTCGTGGTGGTGTTCTTGTTCGCCTATCCGGCGCCTTTCGTTACCGCGGCTGCGGCGGCCGCCAAATCGTTGTTCTGACCTTGGCTGCTCTCCAACCGTTTCAGCTTGCTGCATCCGCCATAAGCGCCGGATTCAGGCTTCGCGTGTTCGAGACGATCGGCTCGACCAACGACGCGGCGCTCGCCGCGGCGCGGGCCGGCGATCCTGGCCGATGCTGGTTCGTGGCGCACGCGCAGACCGCCGGTCGCGGCCGGCACGGAAGAGTCTGGATCTCGCCCCCCGGCAACCTTTATGCGAGCTTGCTGCTTCTCGACGCCGCGCCGATCGGCGTCGTGCCGCAACTCGGCTTTGTGGCGGGTGTTGCTCTGGCGCACGCCTTGGGCGCTCTTGTCGCGGAAGATGCGCGGCTTAAGCTCAAATGGCCCAACGATATTCTGTTCGACGGCGCCAAACTTGCCGGCATCCTGCTCGAAGCCACCAGCCTGCCGACCGGCGGCTTTGCATCGGTGATTGGAATTGGCGTGAATTGCAGCTCTTACCCGCGTGATCTTAGCCGTCCGGCGACGGCGCTTGCGGAAACCGGAGGGTGCGCGACGCCGTGGGAAGTATTTCTGCGCCTCTCCGGGGAAATCCCCTATTGGCTCGGCGTCTTCTCTGCGGGTAGGGGGTTCTCGGCGATTCGCCGCGAATGGCTGGCGCTCGCCAGCGGCCTCGGCGAGCCGATCAAAGTTGCAACGCCCGCGCAGCGTTTCGAAGGCAGGTTCGAGACGATCGATGCGACCGGGCGCCTTCTCCTTCAGGACGAAGGCGGCGTGGTCGCCATCGATGCCGGCGACGTTATCGTGGGTCACTGAATGAGGAGGGCGATGCAAGAGGCCGACGAACTGGTTTTCGTGCCGCTGGGCGGTCTCGGCGAGATCGGCATGAATCTGGCGCTTTACGGGCTCGGTCCGCGACGGCGGCGGAAATGGCTGATGGTCGATTGCGGCCTCACCTTCGCCGAGCCGGAGCGCGCCGGCGTAGAAATCATCGTTCCCGACGTGCAATTCATCGAGAAGATCAAGCAAGATCTCGTCGGACTCGTCATCACGCACGGGCACGAAGATCACATCGGTGCGCTTGTCGATATCGGCCCGAAGCTCGCCTGCCCAATCTACGCGACGCCGTTTGCCGGCGGCCTATTCGCCATGCGCATGGCGGAGGCGGCGTTGACCGAATTGCAGATTAATACCGTGCTGCAAGGATCGCGCCTCGCGCTTGACCCTTTCGATGTCGAGTTCATTCCCGTCGCGCACTCGATTCCGGAGAGCTGCGCGCTGGCGATCCGCACGAGCCGCGGCACGATCCTACATAGCGGCGACTGGAAGATCGATCCCGATCCGGGTCTGGGCAAGCCCACCGACAGCAGAAGGCTGATCGAAATCGGCAACGAAGGCGTGCTGGCGCTGGTCTGCGACTCGACCAATATTCTGCGCGAGGGTACGAGTCCCTCGGAAGGCGAGGTCGCCAAGACGCTGCGCGAGATCATCGCGGCGGCGCGCGGACGCGTCGTCGTTACGACCTTTGCCTCGAACGTAGCGCGCATCCGCGCCGTCGGTCTGGCGGCCAAGGCGGCGGGACGCAAAGTAGTTCTCGTCGGACGGGCGATGGAGCGGGTCGTGGCGGTCGCCCGCGACGCCGGCTATCTCGAAGGAATCGACGAGTTTCTTTCGCCCGACGCCTATTCGGCGCTGGACCGCGACGAAGTCGTCATTCTGGCGACCGGCAGCCAAGGCGAGCGGCGCGCCGCCATGGCGCGTATTTCGGAAGACGATCACCAGCTCGTCCGGCTTGCGCCGGGCGACACGGTCATCTTTTCGTCGCGCACCATTCCCGGCAACGAACGCGAGGTACAGCGCATCGTCAATAATCTCGTCAAACAGGGCGCCGAGGTCATCACCGATCGCACCGCGCTGATCCACGCCTCGGGCCATCCGCGCCGCGGCGAGGTCGCCAAGTTCTACGAATGGATCCGGCCGAGGATCGCTATTCCCGCGCATGGCGAGGAACTGCACCTTGCCGAGCACGCGCGGTTTGCGGCGCAATGCGGAATTGCGCATGTGGTGAAGGCGCGCGACGGCGACGTGGTGCTGCTGGCACCGGACGGTCCGGCGATCATCGACGAAGTGCCGCACGGCCGACTCTGTAGGGACGGCAATGCGCTCGTGCGCCTCGACGACGATGCCATAGAGGCGCGGCAGAAATTGGCGTTTGCCGGCATCGTAACGATCGCGCTTGCCGTGGACGGAAAAGGCGAGATGGCCGGCGTTCCCGATGTCGTGCTGGCGGGCCTGCCGGCGAAAACCCGCGCCGGCTTGGCGCTCGACGAGATCGTCGACGCGGCGCTTTTCGAGACGTTCGATGCTTTGCCGCGGCCGCAGCGGCGCGACGCCAACCTTGTCTCCGCCGCGATCGAAAAAGCGGTGCGCGCCGCGGTCGCCGCCGCCTGGGGCAAGAAGCCGACCGTGCATGTTCTGGTCGTCGAGGTGTAACGCCGCTACGCAGCGTCGGCGCGTTTCTTCGTGCTCTGCACGTGTTCCGGCAGCGAGATGATCCGCGCGCCTCTTTCCGACGTGAAGAACTGCCAGAGCCAGGTCAAGGCGACGATCACCCGGTTGCGGATGCCGATCAGGAAATAAATGTGAGCGATGCCCCAGAACAACCAGCCAATGAAACCGGTGAGCGTAAGGTGATCCAAGTTCAGTTTGACCAGCGCGGCATGCCGGCCGATCGTCGCCAGATCGCCTTGGTGATGATAGGCGAACGGCCCCGGGCGCGGCGCGCCTTTGATTTCTCCCGCGATGAGCTTGCCGACGTAGGCGCCCATTTGCTTGGCGGCAGGCGCAATGCCGGGAACCTGCTCGCCCTCGTCGTAGAAGACGGCGGCCGTGTCGCCGATCGCGAAGATTTCGGGATGGCCGGGAACGGAGAGATCGGGCTTCACTTGCACACGGCCGGCTTTGTCGTGCGGCGCACCGACCCATTGGGCGGCCGGCGAGGCGATGACGCCCGCCGCCCAGATGATTGTTCCCGCCTCGATCCGTTCGCCGCCCACCGCGACGCCCTTTTCATCGACGTCGGTGACCGGCGTCGAGGTCCAGACCTCGACGCCCATATTCTCCAGCGTTTTCTTCGCATATTCGGATAGATGTTCCGGGAACGACGGCAGGATGCGCGGTCCCGCCTCGATCAGGATGATGCGCGCCGAGCGCGGATCGATCGTGCAGAATTCTTTTGGCAGAGTTTGCAAGGCTACTTCGGCGATCGCACCGGACATTTCGACGCCGGTAGGGCCGCCGCCAATGATCACGAAAGTCAGAAGCGCCCGCTGCTTGGCAATGTCGAAGGTAAGCTCCGCATGTTCGAAAGCGAGCAGCATGCGCCCGCGGATCGCGGTCGCATCTTCGATGTCCTTGAGGCCGGGTGCGTAGGGTGCCCAATTGTCGTGGCCAAAATAATAATGCGTCGAGCCGGTCGCGAGTACGAGGTAGTCGTAGGGAAGCGTGACCGAATCCGTGTGGACCAGGCGCTCCTCGGTATCGACGCCGGTGACCTCCGCCATCAGGATCCGCATATTATGCTGACCGCGCAAAATGCCGCGGATCGGCCAAGCGATATCGGCCGGCGAGATGACGGCCGTCGCCACCTGGTAGAGGAGCGGCTGAAAACAATGGTGGTTTTGTCGGTCGACCAGCGTGACTTCGGTCGGCAGGCCCTTTAGGGCGCGCGCTACCGCCAAGCCGCCAAAGCCGCCGCCAACGATGACGACGCGTTTACCCTGCGGATAGTGCTCCAAATTCACCCTCTATGCGGCAAGATTGGTCGGGGCAGGCCTTCTAACTATGCATCGCAGTTGCATGGAATCGCGCCTCCGCCGCGGGGCATGGACGCCGCAGCGCACAACGAAAACATATGACTCGATATCGCAGATTCAACGAAAGGATCAGTGCATTCGCTGGCGGCACATTACCGCCGTACAAATTCCCGCGTCCGGGAAGGATAATCCCGATAGCAGGCGACCCAGATGAGATGCCGCTCCATGGACGTGAGATGGAGACGTTTCGACCAGTAATTTTGCTCCACCGCGCTCAGCCCACGCACGTCTTCGCAAGTAAATGCCCAGGCAGGCATTGATATCGAGAGCGCGCCCAAGGTTAAGATTAGGAGCGTCGTTAAATTTCCGCGGCTGAAAGCCTTTCTCAGGATACGAGCAAAGCGCATGTAATCTCCTCAACACTGAAGTGAGGCGCGACATGCGCGCGATTCACCTCAGAATGGACGGGATATGCTCACGCATCCATGGAGAAAGTGGCAGTAGTTTGACGGTTGAAAAGCGAAAAGGTTCCGGTTCGCTCACCTTTGGAGGCAAGCAAGGCAGCTTGAAAAGTCTGCTGGCGATGGTGGGCGAGATAGCGATCAAAGATAGTGCCAGAAACGCTTGTGAAATCAGGCTAGAGTTGCGCGACGTGGCAGATGGAGACAGCGCGTTTGAAGACATCGACGTGGCCTTGAAAAAGGGAAGTCCATTTTTCGGGCCCCCGGAGATCGAGCCCATCCTTCATCCGTCCCGGATTCGAATACGCCGTGCCAAACCGGCAACGCCGGGCCGCAACCGAAACACGCCGCCTTCACGCAGCGCACTCGGTTTTCGATGTGTTGCGCTCGTCAGATACAACTCAGAAAGCGTTGGGCCTCCGAAGGAAGGCATGGTCGGATGCGCGAAGGGGAGTTTGATCACCCGCTCTAGCCGTCCGTCTGGAGCATAGCGATGCAAGCGGCCGCCGCCGTGAATGGCGCTCCAATAGAAACCTTCTTCGTCGATTGCGCCTCCGTCCGGAATTCCCAATTCCTTCGGTACTTCCGCAAAGACTCGCTTGGCACCGATATGGCCTCGACGTGCGTCAAACTCGCAAACGTAGATGCGTTGCTCGTAGGAATGGGCGAAGAAGAGTTCGTCACCCGCGCGGTTCCAGGCAAAGCCGTTGTGCAGGAGTGCGAAATTGCGCTGCGCGACAAGTCCGCTTTCCAGGGTGAATGAATAAAGGTCCTGTTTGGCGGGCGGCTTCGGCGCATCGCAAGCAGGGTCGAACATTGTGCCAAGCCAAAGGCGCCCACTCGGATCGCAATCGCCTTCGTTGAAGCGATGGGTGCGCGGATCGAATGGCGCATCGTAGAGCTTTCGCAGGTCGCCGCTCGCAAAATCGAGCGCGAAGATGCCGGTTCTCAACCCCAAGATCGCGCCGCTGCCGCGCGGATTTAAGGCATAGCCGCCAATATCCGAGGGGAGACGCCAACACGATGTGCAGAGTCTATCGACTTTGGTGCGATAGAGCGCCGGCGCCTTGACGTCGATCCAATATAGCGCCGATTCCGCCGCGCACCAAAGCGGCGATTCGCCGATCGTAGCCTTTGCGTCGACCACGAGTTCGAGTCCGAAATCGGAGGCGGGATGTTTCGAAGGGGCTTCCATTCTCGATCTTTTTGGCCGAGCCGGAGCTTGATCGAAGCAGGCTCATCCGTGGCCAGGTCATTTGTGCGTGCGAAGTGCAACGTTTGCGGCAGATCAACGTTTCACGTCAGATCGTGTCTCGTGCAATTTCGCCTCAATCCAGCCTCGTAGCGCGCATGAACATCAGCGAGTTCGTCTGGCACCGTTTGTCGGAATGGGGACTGAAGCGTGTCTATGGCTACCCCGGCGACGGGGTCGGAGGCCTCGACGTGGCCTTGGACAAGGCCAAGGACTTCATGGAATACGTGCAAGTGCGCCATGAGGAAATGGCGGCCTTCATGGCGTCGGCGCACGCCAAGTTCACGGGGCAAGTCGGCCTTTGCTATGCCACCTCAGGCCCGGGCGCGATCCATCTATTGAACGGCCTCTACGATGCCAAGATGGATCACGTTCCGGTGGTCGCGCTGGTCGGACAGCAGGCGCGCAGCTGCCTTGGTTCGAACTATCAGCAAGAAGTCGACCTTGAAAACCTATTCAAGGATGTTGCCGGCGACTTCGTACACCTGGCTAGCGTGCCGGAGCAAGTGCGGCATCTGATCGATCGCGCCGTGCGTATCGCTTACGCCAAGCGCGCGGTCACGTGCGTTATCTTGCCGAACGATTTGCAGCTCCTGCCTTACAAAGAACCGCCCGTCGGGCATGGCATGATCCACACGGGCGTAGGCTACGTAGGGCCGGCGAAAATGCCCGAAGAGGCGGTGCTGCGCAGGGCGGCCGATGTGCTCAACCAGGGCAAGAAGGTGGCGATGCTGGTGGGGGCCGGCGCGTTGCAAGCGACCGACGAGGTCATCGCGGTCGCCGAGCGGCTTGGCGCCGGCGTGGCCAAGGCGCTGCTCGGCAAGGCCGCAGTGCCTGACGATTTGCCTTTCGTCACCGGATCGATCGGTTTCCTTGGCACCAAGCCAAGCTGGGATTTGATGAAAGGCTGCGACACGCTCCTCATGATCGGTTCGGCTTTTCCCTACAGCGAGTTTCTCCCCAATCCGGGTGCGGCGCGCGGCGTCCAGATCGACATCGAAGGCGGCAGGCTCAGTTTGCGCTACCCGATGGAGGTCAACATCGTCGGCGACAGCGCCACGAGCCTGCGCGCTCTGCTGCCGATGCTCGATCAAAAGACCGATACTGCTTGGCGGCGGCAAATCGAAAAAGGGATCAAATCCTGGTGGAAGACGCTCGAAGACCGCGCCATGCAAAGTGCCGAGCCGCTCAATCCGCAGCGTGTCTTCTGGGAATTGTCGCCCCGCCTGCCGGATGATGCGATCGTCACGGCGGACTCGGGTTCGGTGGCCAATTGGTATGCGCGCGATCTCAAGATGCGGCGCGGCATGAAGGCGTCGCTCTCCGGCGGTCTTGCTTCGCTTGGCGCCGGAACGCCGTACGCATTGGCAGGCAAGATGGCGTTTCCGGACCGCACGGTGATTGCCTGCATGGGCGACGGGGCCATGCAGATGAACGGCCTCAACGTGATGATCACCATCGGCAAATATTGGCAGCAATGGTCCAATCCGCGGCTGATTGTGTTGGTGCTGAACAACCGCGACCTCAACCAGGTGACTTGGGAAGAGCGGATCCTGATTGGCGCCGGCAAGACGGAATCGACCCAGAGCATTCCGGATTTTCCATATCACAAATATGCAGAGCTCATCGGCCTGAAGGGAATCTTCGTCGATGATCCCGAAAAGGTCGGCGCCGCTTGGGACGAAGCGCTGTCGGCCGATCGTCCCACCATCCTCGAGGCCTATACCGATCCGAACGTTCCGCCTCTGCCGCCGCACATCACCATGAAGGACGCCGAGAATTTCATGTTCATGATGCGCGACGAGCCGGAACTCGGCAGCGTGCTCAAGAACAGCGCTAAAGAGTTGTTGGCCGGCGTCCTACCAGGGAAGGGGTGATGGGAGCCGCGGCGCGGAACGAAGGAAAAGGCGGCCAAGTACGCGCGCAAGAAACCCCCGCTGCAATTCTCGCCGCAGTAGGTTTGCTGGGCGGGCTCGGGCTTGCGGCTGCGCTGCGTTCGACGGGACGACGAATGGATTGCGAAGCGATGAGGGACGCGAGGCCGCCCAACGTAACGGCGGCGCAGCGTCTCAACCGGGCTGCCGGGACGCTTGCCTTATCCGTTCTCGCCGACAGTTCCGTCGAACATTATCGCGGATCCTTCAAGAACAAGGCGATGTTCACGCCGCTCGTCGTGTCGGCCTTGACCTTGGGGACGAGCATGCACGGCACGGCGGACTCGCGCCCCGGCGCGCATGCTACGCGCGACGTGATCTACATGCTCGCCGCGCTTACCGGGCTCGTCGGCACCGGCTTTCATCTCTACAACGTCGGCAAACGAACGAGCGGCTTCGTTTGGCAAAACCTGTTCTACGGCGCTCCGCTCGGCGCCCCGATGGCCATTCTTCTATCCGGGCTTTTAGGCTTTTGTTCCGAGCGCGTTCGGGATCACGCGCCGGGAACCCTGCCGACAATCTTTTACCTTCCGGCGGGGCGGACCATGGCCGCCGTTGTCGGTGCCGGCCTTCTCGGGACGACCGGCGAGGCGGGGCTTCTGCATTTTCGCGGCGCCTTCCATGATCCCTTCATGCTGCTTCCCGTAACGCTGCCGCCGGTAGGCTCCGTGCTGATGGCGCGTGCGGCTCGCGGTCGGCGCGGACGTAATCTTTGGCTTGCTCGTTTTTGGATGCGGCTGCTCGCCGCCATGGGATTCGCCGGCCTCGGTTTCCACGCCTTCGGGGTCGCCCGCAACATGGGCGGCTGGCGGAATTGGAGCCAGAACCTGTTGAATGGGCCGCCGCTTCCCGCTCCCCCCAGTTTCGCAGGATTGGCGCTCGCAGGGCTTGCGGCGCTCGGACTGATGGATGACCACCCCGATGCATGACGTCAGCAGGCGGCAGGCCGTGGAAGACCGCTTCCCCAATTACGATGTTCTATCGAAACGCTTTGGACCGTCGTGGAACAAGCAAACCCGGCAGGTCGTCGCGCGGCGGCTTTCGATTGATGCGCCGCTGCGCTTTTTTACGAACAAGGAATTCGAAACGGTGATCGCACTCGCAGAGCGGATTGTGCCGCAACCTGCGACGCGGCCGCACATCCCTGTCGCCGCCCTCGTCGACGAAAAATTGCATCAGGGAAGATCGGAAGGCTACCGAGTGGCCGGTCTGCCGCGCGAACGGGAAGCGTGGCGCCTGGGATTGAAGGCGCTCGATGCGGAGGCAACGGGAGCCTATCGGGCATCTTTTTGCGAACTCGCGGCCGCGGACCGGGACACGTTGCTCATGCGCATGGCAAAAGGCGAGCTGCACCATCCCGCTTGGGCGGACATGCCGCCTGCGATGTTCTTTCGCAGGCGCATGGCGCTCGACATCGTACTCGCCTATTACGCGCACCCCATTGCGTGGAGTGAGATCGGCTGGGGCGGCCCGGCGAGTCCGCGCGGCTATGTTCGCATGGATTATGACGAACGCGATCCCTGGGAAGCCGCCGAGGTGAAAAATGGCGATGTCGCTGCGGCGCGGAGGCAAAATCGCCGTGTGCGATAATCCGCAGGCGCCGCGCGCCGTCAACGGCCGGGCCCCCGACGTGTTCCGTCCTGGCGCCTGGATTCGGATGCGCGAGTATCGCGAAACCGATCCCGTCGATTTTGTCATCGTCGGTACCGGCGCCGGAGGCGGCACGCTCGCCTGTCGGCTCGCCGAGCACGGGTTTTCCGTCGTCGGGCTCGATGCCGGCCCATATTTCCGCCCGTTGGAGGATTTTGCTTCCGACGAGTCCGAACAGGTGAAGCTTTATTGGACCGACGATCGCATCGTCGACGGCGACAATCCGCTGCAAATGGGCGCCAACAATAGCGGCAAGGCCGTCGGCGGCTCGACGGTGCACTTCGCGATGGTGTCGCTGCGCTTCCGGCCGGAGTGGTTCAAATCCCGCAGCTTGCTCGGATACGGCGCCGACTGGCCCCTCGATTGGCGCGAAATGTGGAAATATTACACCGAAGTCGAGCAGGCGCTAAAAATCTCCGGGCCGGTCACGTATCCGTGGGGACCGCCGCGGCCGCGCTATCCCTATCGCGCCCATGAACTCAATGCCGCGGCGCGCGCGCTTGCGCAAGGCTGCGAGGCGCTCGGCATCAAATGGACCGGAACGCCGCTTGCTACGCTCTCCGCGCCGCGCGGCTTGGCGCATCCTTGTGTATATCGAGGGTTTTGCGTCGTAGGCTGTTCGACGAATGCCAAGCAGAGCGCGCTGGTCACCTGGATTCCGCGCGCTATCGCGGCCGGTGCCGAAATCCGCGACTTGGCCATGGTCGGCAGGATCGAAGTGGATCACACCGATAGAGCCGCCGGCGTGCACTACTATCGCGAAGGACAATGGCACTTCCAGCGGGCTCGCAATGTGGTCGTTGCGGGCTACGCAATCGAGACCCCGCGTTTGTTGCTGAACTCGGCGACAGGCCGGTTTCCGGCCGGCCTTGCCAACAGCTCGGGCCTCGTCGGCAAGAATCTGATGGCGCAATCCAATCAAGCCGTCTGGGGCGTCATGGACGCAGAGGTTCGCTCTTACAAAGGACCTCCCTCGCTGTCGCTCACCGAACACTGGAACTACGAGGACAAGAAGGATTTCTTCGGCGGCTATTGTTACATGAGCCAGGGACCGCTTCCGCAACAATGGGCGAGGACATTGTTCTGGGGCCGCGGCCTTTGGGGCGACCCGCTCGTTGCGGAAATGAAAAATTACAATCATGTCGTCGGCCTAAAAGTGGTCGGCGAAATGCTGCCGCAAGAGTCAAACTGCGTGACGCTTGCCGATGATGTCGATCAGTACGGTCTTCGGATTCCGCGCATCACCTACTCGTGGTGCGACAATGACAAGCGCCTCATCGACCATTCCGTAAAATTCATGGGCGAGGCGCTGCGGGCGATTCATGCAAAAGACATCTGGACGCAAGACGATGATACCTGTCATCTCAACGGCACCGCGCGCATGGGCGACGATCCGCGACGAAGCGTCGTCAACGCGGATTGCCGCAGCTGGGACATCGGCAATCTCTGGATCTGCGACGGCTCGGTTTTCCCCACTGTAGGCGGGGTCAATCCTTCGCTCACCATTCAAGCGATCGCGTGCCGAACCGCAGACCGTATAAAGCGGATGGCGGCTCGGGGCGAATTGTAGGATCGCTTCCTGCCTGGTGGCTGCGGTATCATCTCCTCTCGCCAAGCAAACTGTCGAGCGAATGCAGGCTCGATCGCGGCAGCCGCGACCAATTCGGTTTTGACCAGGAATTTCAGTCGGTTGCGCGTGGTGGGCGGTGCAGGGATCGAACCTGCGACCTTCCCCGTGTGAAGGGGACGTTCTCCCGCTGAACTAACCGCCCGTCCGGTTCCATTGAACCATTACGTTAGTCAC
>JASHSW010000053.1 GCA_030038595.1 Methylovirgula sp. | reverse complement strand
AAAATCGTCGATGTGGCTTTTTCGCCGGTTGCGGAGCTGGCGCTCCGAGAGGCCTTGGCCGCGCCAGTCCAGCGCCACCACGGCGAAGTCGCGCGCCAGCAGTTCGCTGATCGTCTCGAAATATTTTTCGATGAATTCGGCGCGGCCGGGGAGAACGACTACGGTGCCGCGCGGCGCGGAACTCCACGCCCAGCGCGCGGCGCGCAACTGGGCGCCGTCCTGGGTGGTGAGTCCGACGAGCACGGCGCCGTCGGGAACGGGGTTCTCCGGTGTCGCGACGAGTTCCATGTGCCGAGCCTCGCTCAACGTTCTCGGCTACCTAGGCGTTTTTGCCGCGCCGTTCCAGTACCCCGGCTGACCGCTCCCGGCCTCTTGCGGAGGATAAATTCGCCACCCACATCGACTGTGCGCGAGCCAAATGGACGCGCCAGACCCGAGGGTGGCCAGGGCAAATGCCGGTCTTCCTCGCACTCGCTTCAATGGAGGATGAACATGCGTCAATTGGATCTTTCCCCCCTGTATCGCTCTACGATCGGCTTCGATCGCCTCTTGAACCTCGTCGATCAAGCCGCTGGATTTGAAGCCTTACCGTCCTATCCGCCTTACAACATCGAACGCACGGCGGAAGACGCCTACCGGATCACGGTCGCGGTCGCCGGCTTCTCCGAGAAGGAGCTGTCGATCGAAACGCGCGAGGGCAGCGTTATCATCCGCGGCGCCAAGGAAGCCCGCACGGAGGAGCCGGAAGGCGGTGAGCGCGAAGTTCTTTACCAAGGCATCGCGGCACGCGCTTTCGAGCGCCGCTTCCAGCTCGCCGACCATGTCTACGTGAAGGGCGCAAGCCTCGAGAATGGTCTGCTGCACGTCGACCTCGTTCGTGAGCTGCCGGAAGCCCAGAAGCCGCGCCAGGTTCCGATCGCCCGGCCGGCCGCCAAGGTAGTCGATGGCGCAACCAAAGCCGCTGCCTAATCAGCAGCGGCGCATGGCCGGATCCTTCGGCTGTTATCGGGGCGCCGCAGACGGCGCCCCGTTTATTGCGCGGTGCGCAGCACGGGCTTCGCGGTGCTCTTGCCTTCGCCGGTTTTCGCCGGCGTCTCGGCCTTGGCCGGCGTTTCGGCCGCGATCCCGGCGAGTTTCGGCTTCTTGGGGAGAGCGGCCAATTTCGTATTCTCGATGATATCGCCGCGATAGGCGTCGAAGACGAGCCGGTGGATCAGCCCATGCACGTCCTCGGCCTCGGCGAGGTAGATGTGATCCTTGCGGCGTGGCACCGCGATCAAATGGAACCCGAGTGCCGCGACGCGGCGGCGGATCTCGGCCAGAGGCAATATTCCATAGGCCTCGTCGGGTCGGATCGAGGGCGGCATCTCTCCCCGCGCAACCCGTCCTGGCGGAATCGGCGGCGGATAGCCGTCGTAGTAGGGATAGCTCCAAGGTGCGGGGACATATTGCGCCTCAGCGGCCGGCATCGGCAGGACCGCGATGCCCAGCAGGACCGAAAGGAGCGCCGATCCGGCGCGCCAAGGGATCGCCTTGTCTTCGGAGCGCATGCGTCTCTCCGTTCTGGCTTTGGCGCCGCAGCGCCATATCTAGCCTCGTCAAAGAATTCGGCAAAAGTCGGCAAGTATTGCGGCGGGGATGGGATGGTACTGTACGCTTCTGGATGAGGGTTGCACGTTTGCCGATACCGACCAAACCCCTCGATCCCTATCGATCCGAAGCAATAATTCTGGATGTCCGTGGCCGGTCCCAAACAGGGGGCCATGCGAGCCGCAGGACGAAGACCGAACACGGCCGAAGCCAGAGATGCGCCTTTGCAAATGGACTGGGTTTTGCTTCGTTGGCAAGCGCGCTGCGGGAGCTGCGCCGCACGGGTCGGGAGCCCATCTTGTTCGAAATCCGCGCTGGGCATGCCTTGTAATTTTGCTGAGATTTGCAATATTAACTCTGCGGCAATAGGACAGCCTTGCTGACCTATTTAGATCGGCGGACGTTCGCCGCGGGACGCTGCGCCGATCCGGTCGCTTTTTTGCATCTCCAATATGAGGCGGAAGGCCCGTTGCGGCGGGTTCAAGGACGGGCATGACAGCTGCTTCGAAGCACGGACAGAAAACAGAAGTCGGGCGCGGCGCGGTAGGCCGCGATCCCGGCCTGCCGCCTGAGCAGGGGCTCTATGCGCCGCAGAACGAACACGATTCCTGCGGCGTCGGCTTCATCGTCGACATGCATGACCGCAAGTCGCACGATATCGTCGCCAAAGGCCTCGAAATCCTCATCAACCTCGATCATCGCGGTGCAGTCGGCGCCGACCCGAAGGCGGGCGATGGCTGCGGAATGCTTGTGCAGATCCCGCACCGCTTCTTCGCGTCCGAGGCGGCGCTCGATTTTGCTCTGCCGGAGCCCGGGGAATATGCGATCGGTTCGGTGTTCCTGCCGCGCGATGCCGAGGGCCGCGGCACTGTCATGGCGCTCATCGAAAAGACCGTTGCTGACGAGGGCCAGATCTTTCTCGGCTGGCGCGACGTGCCAGTTGACAATTCTGGACTCGGCGAAAGCGTCAGGCCGACCGAGCCGGTGATCAAGCAATTCTTCGTCCGGCGCGGCGCCAATGCCGGCAAACCGGGCGCCGACCACGAAGTTTTCGAGCGCCGGCTTTTCATCCTCCGCAAGGCGATCTCGAACGGCGTCTATGCATTGGGCGACCCGCGCACCGTCCAATTCTATCCGGTTTCGCTCTCCTCGCGCACGATCGTCTACAAGGGCCTGCTGCTCGCAGCCCAGCTTGCCGATTACTTCAAGGATCTGCAGCACCCGCTCTTCGAATCGGCGCTGGCTTTGGTGCACCAGCGGTTTTCTACCAACACGTTCCCGACCTGGTCGCTCGCTCATCCCTATCGGATGGTCGCCCATAACGGCGAGATCAATACGCTGCGCGGCAACGTCAACTGGATGGCGGCGCGCCAAGCCTCGGTCGCCTCGGAGCTGTTCGGCAACGACATCAAGAAGCTCTGGCCGATCTCCTACGAAGGCCAATCCGACACGGCCTGTTTCGACAACGCCCTCGAATTCCTTGTCCAGGGCGGCTATTCGCTCGCCCACGCGATGATGATGCTGATCCCCGAGG
>JASHSW010000052.1 GCA_030038595.1 Methylovirgula sp. | reverse complement strand
GCAGTATTGGAGGTCCCGAAATGGCCCCGCCTCCGTCCGGCAATCCAGTCGACGCCATCGTCAAATGGTTCAAGAGCGACAAAGGATTCGGCTTCGTCGAACTCAGCAATGGAGCGGGCGATGCCTTTCTCCATATCAGAGCGCTTCAGGCGGCGGGCTTCGAGACCGTTCCGCCAGGCGCCAAATTGAAGGTTTATGTCGGAACCGGCGCCAAGGGTACGCAGGTGACGCGCGTACTCGAAGTCGATACCGCCGGCGCCGCAGAACGCGCGCCGCCGCGCTACAACGAGGCGCGCCCTCCTCGCCGGCATCCCGATCCTTCGACCGCCGTGCAAGTCAGCGGAACGGTTAAATGGTTCGATGACAACAAGGGGTTCGGTTTCGTCCAGTCGAACGACGGCGGCAAGGATGTCTTTGTTCATATTTCGATCCTCGGCGCTTCCGGCGTGCAGCACCTCGTAGAAGGCCAGCCGGTGACGATGCGCGTCGTCGATACTCCGAAAGGCCGCGAAGCGCTTTCGATCGCCCTCGCCTGAACGGCGCGCATATTGAGCGACACGGCGGGGGCACGGAGCTTGCGCCGTTTGCAGGCTCGCCCGCCGGCGCGGATCGCATGGAAAACTCCCGCGACATTACCAAGCTTCTCGAAATCATGGCGGCGCTGCGCGCGCCGCGCACCGGTTGTCCGTGGGACCTCGAGCAGAATTTTGCGACGATCGCTCCATACACGATCGAGGAGGCCTACGAAGTCGCCGAGGCGATCGCGCGCGGCGATCTGAGCGCTCTCAAGGAGGAATTGGGCGATCTCCTCCTTCAAGTCGTGTTCCACGCGCGCCTCGCCGAAGAGCAAGGCGTTTTCGACTTCGGCGACGTCGTGAAAGCAATCACCGATAAGCTGATCCGCCGCCATCCGCATGTATTCGGGGAAATGGGCGGGCTCTCGGCAAAAGAGGTGAAAGAGCTCTGGGCCAAGATCAAGAAGCAAGAGCGCGCCGGACGCGATGCAAAGGGCCTGCTCTGCGACGTGGCGTTCGCCCTGCCCGGCCTGACCCGCGCCGTAAAGCTGCAGAACAAGGCGGCCGGCATCGGTTTCGACTGGGACGACGTGCGGCTCGTGCTTGCCAAGATCCGCGAAGAAACCGACGAGATCGAAACGGCACTGGAAGGCAAGCACGGCGCCGCGGCGAAAGAGGAAATCGGCGATCTTTTATTTGCTGCCGCCAACCTCGCTCGACACCTCGGCGCCGACCCGGAAGCTGCAATCCGCCAAGCCAATCAGAAATTCGAACGACGCTTTTCCTATATCGAACGGCAGCTCGCCCGACGCGGCGCGACGCTGGAGGAAACAAGCCTTGCCGAGATGGACACGCTTTGGAACGAGGCCAAACAGCAGGAGAGATGAGCTTTTTCATCTCAGCATGTGCGTAGCAAATGGGGAGAGAGGAATTCCCGCATCTACGATCGAGTTGTTCAGCGTCTGCTCTTCGCCCCAACCGGTGCCGCTTCGGCAAACCTCTCCCGCACCCTCCCGACCAGCGCCGGCGCCGCCCCGACCGTGAGGTCGAGACTGCCGTCGGCCATCTCGCTGCGGTTTAGAACTTCGGTGTGTTCGTAGAGCCAGTTGCGGCCGCGTCCGTCACCCGCGTCGACATGCAGATCGAGGATGACGCGCTCGGCCGCGAGGCGCGCCGCGAGCCGTTCGACGAGTTCGTCGATCCCCTGCCCCGTCAGCGCGGAAATGGCGATCGGCGTTGCCTTTCCCGGCTGCCGCCGCGCCGCGTTGCGCAACGCCAACGTCTTCTCCGCATCGAGAAGATCGATCTTGTTCCAGATTTCCAACAGGCGGCCGGGCCGGTCGTCGATTCCGAGCTCCGCAAGGACTCGCTCGACATCCTCGCGTTGCGCCTCGCTATCGGGATGGGCGATGTCGCGCACATGAAGGATCAGGTCGGCCTCGGTGACCTCTTCCAACGTCGCCTTGAAGGCCGCGACCAGCATAGTCGGCAGGTCGGAGATGAAACCGACGGTATCGGAGAGAATGATCTCGCCGCCGCGCGGCAGGATAAGCGCACGCAACGTCGGATCGAGCGTCGCAAAGAGCATGTCTTCGGCGATCACCTCCGCTTTGGTCAATCGGTTGAAAAGCGTGGATTTGCCGGCGTTCGTGTAGCCGACGAGCGCGACGATGGGATAGGGCACGGCGCGGCGCTTCTTGCGGTGCAGGCCGCGCATCTTCTTCACGCCTTCGAGATCGCGTTGGATGCGGGTGATCCGCTCTTGGATCAGGCGCCGGTCCGTTTCGATCTGCGTCTCGCCGGGACCGCCGAGAAATCCGAAGCCGCCGCGCTGGCGTTCGAGATGCGTCCAAGAGCGCACGAGGCGCGACTTCTGATAGGTCAAATGCGCAAGTTCCACCTGCAGGGCACCCTCTCGGGTTCGCGCCCGCCGACCGAAAATCTCGAGAATCAGCCCGGTACGGTCGATCACCTTGGCGCCGAACGCCTTCTCGAGATTACGCTGCTGCACCGGCGAAAGCGCGCAATCCAGGATGACGAGGGCAATCGCGCGGTCGCGCACCAGCGCGGTGATCTCGTCGACTTTTCCCTGGCCGAGAAACGTTGCGGGGCGCATTTGTGCGAGCGACACGACTTTCGCATCCGCCACCAAGACATCGATGGCCTCGGCGAGACCGCGCGCTTCCGCGATCCGCGCCTCGGGCGAACGCTCGTGTGACAGGCGCTTCGTCCGATCGGCTTGGCGGCGTCGGCGCGCTGCGCGATAGGGACCGACGACGAGCCCCCGCGTCTTGGCGCCGGCAACGGGATCGGTATCCTTCAAATCCGCCTCGAACCCACCGAAATCATCCCCTCACGAACCTGCCTGCGCCTCGTCGCCGGGTTCGAACATCTGAATCGGATGTCCCGGCATGATCGTGGAAATTGCATGTTTGTAGACGAGTTGGGAGTGCCCGTCGCGGCGCAAGAGGACGCAGAAATTGTCGAACCAGGTGACCACTCCCTGCAACTTAACGCCGTTGACGAGAAAGATCGTGAGGGGGACTTTGTTTTTCCGGACAAAGTTCAGAAACGTGTCTTGCAGATTTTGGGTGCGTTCTGCCGCCATTTTTTTGTCCATTCTTTTTGAGGTCCGCCGACTTTGAAGGCGCGACCCGGATCTTTACAGAAATGCCACGAGTTAGATCGGCCGGCAGCTCTATTTCGAGGCCGATCGGCTGCATTAGATCTTCGCTCCGCCTTCCCGGCAAGCGGGACTTTATCCCGAAGATAGGGCCGCCAAGTCTCGGCCGGCAAGATTGCGCTTTGCGAAATTACCGGCTCGCCTTGGCGATGCTGTGGAACCGCGCCCGTAAGGAAATTGTAAGCGCGCCGGGCTTGCCATCGCCGATCGGTGCGCCGTCGATCCGCACGACGGGCATGACAAGGCTGGCTGCGCCAGTGACGAAGGCTTCGCGCGCCGATCTGGCTTCGGCGAGACTGAATTTACGCTCTTCGAGCCGCAATCCCTCGGCGGCGATCAGGTCGAGCAGCGTGCTGCGCGTGACACCGCGCAGGATCGCCTGGTCGATATGCCGCGTCACGATCACCCCGTCGTGTCCGACGATCCAGGCGTTGGAGGCGGCGCCTTCCGTAACCATGCCCTCGGAATCGACGAGCCACGCCTCGTAAGCGCCTTTTTCCTTCGCCGCCTGCCGGGCGAGAACGTTGGGCAGCAGCCCGATCGTCTTGATGTCCGGCCGTTTCCAGCGGAGATCCGGCATGGAAACGACGGCGACCCCTTGCGCGGCGAGCGCGGCGGCCTTCTCCGGATCGATACCGCGCACCGTCATGACTAGACTGGGGCGCACCGATTTTGCCGGGAAACAATGGTCGCGCGCCGCCACGCCGCGCGTCACTTGGATGTAGAGATAGCCGTCCTTGATCCGATTGCGGGCGATTACCCGGCGCGCCACGAGGCCAAGCGCGCCGGGCGCCAAAGGCTCGGCGATGCTAAGCTCGCCGAGCGAGCGCCGCAGCCGCTCCATATGCCGCGCCTCGTCGATCAGCGCCCCGCCGCGCAGCTCGCAGACTTCGTAGACGCCGTCGCCGAACTGATAGCCGCGGTCCTCGATGTGCACCATCGCCCGCGCCTGCGGCAGATAACGGCCGTTCACATAGGCTATTCGACCCACCCCGAGCTCCGCTGCGTCAACCTTCAGTCAATCCCCAGCGATTTCAGCTTGCGATGCAGCGCCGAGCGCTCCATGCCGATGAATTCCGCAGT
>JASHSW010000051.1 GCA_030038595.1 Methylovirgula sp. | reverse complement strand
GCTTCTCCCTACACGCGCGTGCCGATTTGGCGCGGCGAGCCGGACAATATCATCGGCGTCGTGCATGCGAAGGATCTGCTGCGGGCGATCGACCAGTCGGGCGGCGACATAGCGCATCTGAACGTCGACGCCGTGGCGCTCGAAGCCTGGTATGTGCCCAACACGACGGGGCTCGAAGAGCAGCTGCAGGCCTTCCTCAAGCGCAAGACCCATTTCGCCCTAGTCGTTGACGAGTACGGTGTGGTGATGGGGCTCGTCACGCTCGAGGATATTTTGGAGGAGATCGTCGGCGAGATCTCCGACGAGCACGATCAAGTCGTGCTTGGCTTGCGGCAGAATTCCGACGGCTCGGTCACCGTCGACGGTTCGCTGCCGATCCGCGACCTCAACCGCCTGATGAACTGGCATCTACCGGACGACGAAGCGACGACCATCGCGGGGCTGGTCATTCACGAGGCCCGCGCGATCCCGGAAACAGGGCAGATCTTTACCTTCCACAACTTCCGCTTCGAAGTATTGCGCAAGACGCGCAATCGCATCAGTTCGCTGCGCGTTAGCCCGGTCGGTCCTCCTCCCGCGCAAGAGGAAGAAACGTAGCGCCCACGACAGCCGCCGCAATTTCTCATTGGGAAGCAGAACGAACGTCTGCCGCCGAATTGCACGGCAAATCCGGAGAGGAAACGCGGCCCGATGCCGAACGTCAGCAGCCGCTGGCTACGCCGCCGCCGGGATTGCTGCTCGCTCCGCCCGAGGCGGTCGAAGCCGTGCCTCGCCCGCCTTGGCGGTCGCTCGTTCCACTGGCGCTTTGCCCGCACGGCCGCACGCGGCCCGAGTCGGTCACCGACGGGCCATGCGGGTGATGCGGATGTGTAGCTTTCATGCCGAGGCCGCCTTGGCGGTCGCTCGTTCCGCTCGTTTGGGCGAAGCAAGAGCCTGCTAATCCGCCCGACAACGCCAGACAAAGAAGAATACGTCTCATCCTATGGCCTCCTCGAGGTTCGCCGCCGCGCGCATACCATGCGCAATACAACTTATGCGTGTCAACAGCGGATCGGCCGAACGGTTAACGACGCGCTCAAGGTATTTGGCGTTCGCAATCGTATGGTAGAGTGGGGTTGACCGTGGCCGCAGGTCGAAAGGCGGCGGCGAATCAAGCCCTGCCGCCGTCATGAGACGCCTGCGCTTAGGCCGACGTTCCCTTGCGAGCCCGATGGGGGGCCAGCATCATGTTCGGTCTGACCGCACTGCAGCTGGCGCGGATCCAGTTCGGCTTTACCGTCTCCTTCCACATCATATTTCCGGCGATCACCATTGGGCTCGCCAGCTATCTCGCCGTGCTCGAGGCGCTATGGCTGTGGACGAAGGAGGAGGTCTACCGCGATCTGCATCATTTTTGGGTGCAGATTTTCGCCGTCAATTTTGCCATGGGCGTCGTCTCCGGCGTGGTGATGTCCTATCAGTTCGGCACCAACTGGAGCTATTTTTCGACCTATGCCGGCGGCGTCACCGGGCCGCTCCTGACTTACGAAGTGCTCACCGCTTTCTTCCTCGAAGCGGGCTTTCTTGGCGTCATGCTGTTCGGCTGGAACAAGGTCGGACCCGGCTTGCATTTTTTCGCGACCCTCATGGTCGCGGCGGGCACGCTGATTTCGGCGACGTGGATTCTCGCGGCCAACAGCTGGATGCAGACGCCGCAAGGCTACGCGATCATCGGCGCCCGCATCGTCCCCGTCGATTGGTTGAAGGTGATCTTCAACCCGTCCTTCCCTTTCCGTCTCGCGCATATGACGATCGCCGCCTATCTCGCGACGGCTCTGTTCGTCGGCGCTTCGGGGGCCTGGCATCTCCTCAAGGGCCGTGACACGCCGGCCGTGCGCACGATGTTCTCGATGGCGATGTGGATGGTGCTCATCGTCGCGCCGATCCAAATCGCAGTCGGCGACCAGCACGGTCTCAACACGCTCAAATATCAGCCGGCGAAGATCGCCGCGATCGAGGGCCACTGGGAAAACACGCCTGGTCAAAGCGTGCCGCTGATCCTCTTCGGCTGGCCGGACATGAAGGATGCGAAGACCTTGGATGAGGTCGATATTCCGCACCTCGGCAGCTTGATCCTGACGCATTCCTGGAACGGCACCTTCGCGGGGCTGGACGACTTTCCGCCCATCGATCGGCCGGATTCGACTGTCGTTTTCTGGAGCTTCCGGATCATGGTCGGACTTGGATTCCTGATGTTGTTTTTCGGCCTGTGGAGTCTCTGGCTGCGCGCGCAAGGGCGGATGTATGGCGCGCGGCTTTTTCTGCGCTCTGCCGTCCTGATGGGTCCTGCCGGCATTGTCGCGATTCTCGCCGGCTGGATCACCACCGAAATGGGACGCCAGCCCTGGGTGGTCTATAACGTGATGCGGACTGCGGATGCAGTTTCCAATCACTCGGCAATCGAGCTGACGGTCACGCTCATTCTCTTCGTTCTTTTGTATTTCGCGCTGTTCGGCACCGGCCTCAGCTATATGCTCAAGCTGGTCGCCAAAGGGCCCGGCGCGCAAGGACTGGAAGCGGAACCCGAGATCTTCCAACGTCCCGCCCGGCCGCTGTCGGGCGCGCCGGATATCGTCGATCCCGTGACGCCGCGGCGGGGAGAAGAATAATGGGCATCGATCTGCCGATCCTCTGGGCCATCATCATCGGCTTTGGGCTGATGATGTATGTGGTCATGGACGGCTTCGATCTCGGAATCGGCTTGCTCTTTCCTTTCATCCGCGATCGAACCGAGCGCGACACCATGGTCAACACGGTCGCCCCCGTATGGGACGGCAACGAAACGTGGCTCGTGCTCGGCGGCACGGCTCTGATGGCAGCCTTTCCGCTCGCCTATTCGGTACTCCTCAGCGCGCTCTACCTGCCGATCATCGTGATGTTGGCCGGGTTGATCTGCCGCGGTGTTTCCTTCGAATTCCGCTTCAAGGCGGATGCGGCACACCGATGGATCTGGGACATATCGTTCGCCGCGGGATCCTACGCGGCAAGTTTCGCGCAAGGCGTCGCGCTCGGCACTTACATCAACGGCTTTCATGTAACCGGGCCATCCTACCAGGGCGGGGCGCTCGTTTGGCTGACGCCGTTCAGCCTGTTCACCGGCTTCGGCCTGCTCTTCGCCTATGCGCTGCTCGGTTCCACTTGGCTCATCATGAAAACGGAAGGCGCGCTGCAGCGGCGCATGATCGGGCTCGCCCAGCCGGTCACGATCGTTCTTCTCGTTGTGATCGGCATCGTCAGCGTGTGGACGCCGCTCGCCCATCCGCAGGTCGCGGCGCGTTGGTTCAGCTTGCCGAACATTATCTTCTTCTCGCCCGTTCCGGTGCTGACGCTGGCGACGACCTGGGGCATTCTCCGGGCGTTGCGGCGCGACCCAAATGTCGTTCCATTTGGGCTCGCGTTGTTCCTGCTGTTTCTGGGCTACAGCGGACTCGGAATCAGCCTTTGGCCGAACGTCATTCCGCCCGGCGTCTCGCTATGGGATGCGGCGGCGCCGCCGCAAAGCATGGGATTCGCACTCGTCGGCGCTCTGTTCATCATCCCGATCATCCTCACCTATACGGCGTGGTCCTATTATGTTTTCCGCGGCAAGGTGAGGCCCGGCGAAGGCTATCATTGATGGCGGCGCAATCCGGCAAACTCTGGGCGCGGCGTATCGGCTGGCTCGTGCTCCTCTGGGCGGCGAGCGTCGCAGCGCTCGGCGTCGTGGCGTTGATCCTTCACGCCTTGATGTCGCTCGCCGGATTGACGGCGGCCTGAATCATTTTGGCGGCGCGGAACGTTCTCAGGACGGCGCCACGAACCTTTAGGGCGAGCTGCCGTTAATGCGTTAAGATCATCCAGGCGACTGCGACGACTACAATGCTGAAAAGGCCCGAAAGGAAGATGATGCGGCGCGTTCTCGTGCGCAGGATGATCTCGCCTTGGCGCGCCTTTGCGGCGGGATACGGCATTTGTTCCATATCGCCATTGTTGGCCATAATGTGCGCTCCGTTGCTTCTCGTCCAGCAACCGTACACTGCCGCGAATGTTCCCGGAGCCGCGACATTCGGCCAAGCCTACGTTACGGAGGCGGCAATGCAATTCAGTCTTGAGAGCGCGGCGTTCCGCAACGGCGGCGCGATTCCGCGCAAATACGCGCGCGCCGGCGATAATCTCTCCCCGCCGCTCGCCTGGCACGATGCGCCGGCCGGCACGAAAAGCTTCGTGCTGATCATCGCCGACCCCGACGCGCCGCGCGGCACGTTCTACCATTGGGCGGTCTACGACATTCCCGCGACTACGATGCGATTGCCGGAAGGCGCAGGAAGCGCTTCGCGCGGTCTCAGCCAAGGCATCAATGATTTCGGCGACGCCTATTACGACGGACCGCAGCCGCCGAAGGGGCATGGCGTCCATCACTATCATTTCCGTCTCGCCGCGCTGAATGTCGAGAAGCTCAACCCCCAAGGCGAGAAGGTAGCGCAGATCTGGGCGACGGCGCGCGCGCATATGATCGCCGAGACCGAACTCGTCGGCACCTACGAGACGCGATAGAGCGCGGCGTAAGGGAGAACAGTCCACTTTCCCTTCCGAAGCCAAGCTTCGAGCCGCAATCCAGGGGCGGCAAATTCGAAAACCGTTGGCCCAGGCAATCTCCTCCCCGGATCTCACCCGCGAGGAGGGGCTCGCGCGGGGAAGGAGTGTCGGCAGAAGGGTTACTTATTGCCGGCCGGCGGAGCCGCGTTGGCGGGTGGCGTCTGATCGGCGGGTTGCGCATCGGGCGCAGCAGGCGCCACCGGCGCCGAGTCGCTGCGCACGATCGTGGCGTCCTTGTGCAATTGCTCGATGAGTTCGGCCTGCGCCTGTTGAGCGACAAACGCCTCGACTTGCCCCTTCACCTGATCGAACGGCGGAAAGGTCGTCTGCCGCTTGCCTTCGACCTTGATGATATGCCAGCCGAACTGCGTTTTGACCGGTTCGGATACCTCGCCCGGATTGAGTTTGAAAGCGGCGTCGGCGAACTCCGGGATCATGCGGTCTTTGGTAAACCAGCCGAGATCACCGCCCTGATCGGCGGCGTCCTTCGAGACTTCCTTGGCGACCTTGGCGAAATCCTCGCCGGCTTTGATCCGCTTCAGTGCCGCCTCTGCCTCGGCTTGCGTATCGACGAGAATGTGGCGGGCGTGAATTTCCGTCTCGGGCTTTTGCGCCTTCGCCGCCGCGTCATAGGCCTGCTGCAGCTTTTCCGGCGTAATAGCGTCTTTTGCGACTTTGCCGAGCAGCGCCTCCGCCAAGACTTTGCCGCGGTAATAGGCAAGCCGTTTGGCGAAATCCGGATCCTGATCGAGCTTGTCGGCTTCGGCCTTCTGGGCGACGAGTTCGCTGTCGATGAGATAGTCGAGCAGATAGGCGTCGCGCGCTTTGCCCTGCAACTGCTGCGGGATGCTCGATCCGAGGTCTTCGGCGGCAATCTTGAGGTCGGCGTCGGTGATCTCTGTACCGTTCACCGTGGCGAGCACTTCGGCCGCTGCGGGCGCCGCCAGAAAGAGCGCCGATAGGCAGATAAAGGCGAGGCCGAGCGCCTTTTTTGTTGTCGTCATGCTGCGGGTCTCCTCGGGGTGGGGGCGGTTGACGGAATTTCCATGTGCCTTGTCGCGCCGCTTGGCGCACTTTGCCTCGATTGACAAGGCCACCCCCCCCTCTTATCTCTCGAAATGTCCATGCTCGGCTGATTTTTCTGCAAAATTGGCCGCAATACCAGGGCGTTTTCGGACGAAAACGGGACACGGCGCGGGGCCGATGTCCGAACATGCCCGGAATCATGTAGTTGGAGCCACGGCATCCCGCGGCGAGGGATTCTTCCGAAATGCGCGTGGCCGAACCCTCTCGGCCCCACTCATTGCACGTTCCAGGCTACGATGCGCAACGAGGCGGGTTGCGATTCGCCAGTTTCGGCGGCGCGCCGCAGCTAGATCCGAGCCGCCACCGGCCGCGAGAGGTTTGTTGAATGTTCACCACCGTCGCAATGAAGATTTTCGGCTCGGCCAACGATCGTCGGCTGAAGACGTATCGGCCGAAGGTCGCGGCCATCAACGCGCTCGAGCCGGAGATCGCCAAGCTGACGGATGCCGAACTGCGCGCCCAGACGGACATGTTCCGCGCCCAACTCGATGCCGGCGAGGATCTCGACACCCTTCTCGTGCCCGCCTTCGCGACCGTGCGCGAAGCCGCCAAGCGCGTGCTCGGTCAGCGCCATTTCGATGTCCAGCTCATCGGCGGCATGGTTCTGCACGAAGGCGCGATCGCCGAAATGCGCACCGGTGAAGGCAAGACGCTGGTAGCGACGCTCGCGGCCTATCTCAATGCTCTGCCGCGCACCGGCGTGCATATCGTCACCGTCAACGATTATCTCGCCCGCCGCGACGCAGAATGGATGGGCCGCATCTATAACTTCCTCGGCCTGACGGTCGGTACGATCGTGCATGGTAAGGACGACGACCAGAGGCACGAAGCCTATGCCGCCGACATCACCTATGGCACCAACAATGAGTTCGGCTTCGACTATCTGCGCGACAATATGAAATACGAGCTCGCCCACATGGTGCAGCGCGGGCATAAGTTCGCGATCGTCGACGAAGTGGATTCGATCTTGATCGATGAGGCGCGTACGCCGCTGATCATCTCCGGCCCTTCCGACGATAAGTCGGACCTCTACAATTCCGTCGACAAGCTCGTTCCGCGGCTCGACAAGGAAGACTACGAACTCGACGAGAAGCAGCGCACGGTGAACCTTACGGAAGCCGGCAACGAGCATATGGAGGAGCTGCTCGCCGAGACCGGCCTGCTCAACGATGCTTCGCTCTACGACTCCGTCAACGTGACGATCGTGCACCATGTCAATCAGGCGTTGCGCGCCCACAAACTGTTTCAGCGCGACAAGGACTACATCGTCCGCAATGGCGAAGTAGTGATCATCGACGAGTTCACTGGTCGAATGATGCCCGGGCGGCGCTATTCGGACGGCCTGCATCAGGCGCTCGAAGCCAAAGAGCGGGTGACGGTGCAGCCCGAAAACGCCACCCTCGCCTCGATCACTTTCCAAAACTATTTTCGGCTCTACGACAAGCTCTCCGGCATGACCGGCACGGCGGCGACCGAGGCCGATGAGTTCGCCGAGATCTATAAGCTCGACGTCGTCGAGATTCCGACCAATCAGCCGGTGCGGCGCACCGACGAGGACGACGAGGTCTATCGTACCTACGAAGAGAAGCTCGAAGCGATCGCTCAGAATATCGACGCCGCCAACGCAAAATTGCAGCCGATGCTCGTCGGTACGACCTCGATCGAGAAGTCGGAGCAGCTCGCCGAATATCTGACGAAGCGCGGCTATCGGCACATCGATATCACCGAGCCGACCGCCTTGCAGAAGCTCTACGCCGCGGCGCGCTCCGGCAAGCCGTCGAAGCTGTTCGCGGTGCTCAACGCGCGGTTCCACGAACAGGAGGCCTATATCGTCGCCGAAGCCGGCGTGCCGGGCGCGATCACGGTTGCCACCAACATGGCCGGCCGCGGCACCGACATTCAGCTTGGCGGCAACGTCGAGATGCGCGTCGCGCAGGAGTGCGCCGCGCTCCCGGAAGGCCCGGAGCGCGACGCCAAGGAGGCCGAGATCCGCGCCGAGGTCGCGCATCTCCACGAACTCGCGGTCAAGGCCGGCGGCCTCTACATCATCGGCACAGAACGGCACGAAAGCCGGCGCATCGACAATCAATTGCGGGGCCGTTCCGGCCGGCAGGGCGATCCGGGCCGCTCGAAGTTCTTCCTGTCGTTGAAGGACGACCTGATGCGCATTTTCGGGTCGGACCGGATGGATTCGATGCTCGTCAAGCTCGGCCTCAAGGACGGCGAGGCGATCGTCCATCCATGGATCAACAAGGCGCTCGAGAAAGCCCAGCAAAAGGTCGAAGCGCGCAATTTCGACATCCGCAAGAACATTCTCAAGTACGACAACGTGATGAACGACCAGCGCAAGGTCGTGTTCGAGCAACGCCGCGAGATGATGGCGCAGAGTTCGCTCGAGGAAATGATCGGCGACATGCGCCAGGGTGTGGTCGACGATATCGTCGCCAAATACGCGCCGCCCGATACCTATCCCGAGGCATGGGACGTGGCAGCGCTGACGCAGGCCGCCGAGACCAGTTTCAACATTACGCCGCCCTTCGCGGAATGGGTGCAGGAAGAGGGCATCAGCGACGAAGATCTGCGCGAGCGCATCCAGAAGGCGGCCGACGAAGCCTACGCGGCGCGCGTCGAAAAAAACGGCGCCGATCTCATGCGTTACGTCGAAAAGCAGATCGTTCTGCAGGCGCTCGACCATTTGTGGCGCGAACATCTCGTGACGCTCGATTATCTGCGTCAGGTCGTCGGCTGGCGCGGCATGGCGCAACGCGATCCCTTGAACGAGTACAAGTCGGAAGCGTTTGAGCTCTTCAACGAACTCATCACGCATTTGCGCGAGACGACCACTGCACAATTGAACCGCGTCGAAGTCGCCTACGAGCCGGCCGAGCCGGCGCCGCCGCTGCAGACGGCGAATTTCGAGGCGTTGAACAATTCCGCCAGGCTCATCGAGGCGCTCACGCCTGCCGCCTCGGCTCCTTTCCGCGAAGGCTTCGCGCCGGAAGCGCAGGGCGCGACGCCGGCGGCGCAGCCTGAGCGGCGCGCAGCGCGCGTCGCCAGCGATCCTTCCAGCTGGGGCAAAGTCGGGCGCAACGAGCCCTGTCCGTGCGGCTCCGGCAAGAAATACAAACATTGCCACGGCGCGATCGGATAGACGGCCTTTCGGTCCAATCGCCGCTCTCCGGCTCTTCGGCGACGGCAAGAGAGGAACGCCGCCCCTAAAGCCCCGGCAGCGAAACCATAGTCGAGCTCCCCGTTGGGCTATGGCACGGATTTAGCACCTTGCCGTGGATTCAGCCGGACGGAGCCATGATACGCATCTTTGTCGGATCCGAGCTCAGCTTCGAGTTCCCCCAGCCGACCCCAATGATCGCGCTGCTGAACGTGCATTTCTCGCGATTTTCGGATCTCGAACGTCCCGACCACCTGGCGACCGCGCCGTCCGTGCCGATCGAGGATTACCGCGACGGTTTCGGCAATTGGTGCAGCCGGCTTGTCGCGCCGGCTGGCGCCTTCACCGTGCGTACCAACACGATCGTGCGCGATTCCGGCCTCCCGGATCAGGTTTTCCCCGATGCCGTGCAGCATCCCGTCGAACAATTGCCGTCCGACACGCTGCAATTCCTGCTCGCCAGCCGCTATTGCGAAACCGACGCGCTGTCGAACGAGGCCTGGCGGCTGTTCGGGAATATGAAACCCGGCTGGTCGCGCGTGCAGGCGATCTGCGACTTCGTGCACGACCGCATGACCTTCGGCTACGAATATTCGCGCCCGACGCGCACCGCGTTCGAGACCTACAACGAACGCCGCGGCGTCTGTCGCGATTACGCGCATCTCGTCACCGCGTTTTGCCGCTGCCTCAACATCCCGACGCGCTACTGCACGGGCTATGTTACCGACATCGGCTTGCCGCCGCCCTACGAGGCGATGGATTTCGCCGCCTGGATCGAGGTCTATCTCGGCGGCCGCTGGCATGCCTTCGATCCGCGCAACAATGCGCCGCGGGTCGGGCGTATCCTCGTCGCCCAAGGGCGCGATGCCGCCGATGTGCCGCTCACTCATAGTTTCGGCCCGAATACGCTCACCAAATTCACGGTCTGGGCGGAAGAAGCCAAGCCGGAACACGGGTAGGGCGGCGGATTTCTCCGCAAATTTCCCTTCGCCTCGAAATGCTCTAAGCCTCGGCCATGAGCAGGGCTGCGAGTCGCATTGCCGAGGTTCTCGTGCCGGTCGCCGTCGATCAGGCCTATTCCTATCGCGTGCCGGAGGACCTCGACCTCGAAGCCGGCGATCTCGTCGAGGTGCCGCTCGGTACGCGCGAGACAGTTGGCGCCGTCTGGGAGATCCGAACCGGCACATCGGGTTCGAATCTCAAAGCGGTCGCGGCGCGCTACGAGCTTCCGCCGCTCAACGCCCCGCTTCGCGCATTCATCGATTGGGTGGCGCGCTGGACGTTGAGCCCCGCCGGTATGGTTCTGCGCATGAGCGTGAGGGCGCCGTTCAATGCCGTGCCGGAACAGCCGCGTGTCGGGCTTAAGCGTGCCGGGCCGCCGCCGGCGCGCATGACGGCGGCCCGCGCCCGCGTGCTGGCCGCGCTCGAAGGCGGATTGGCGTTGCAGAAGCGTGCGCTCCTCGAACTCGCCGGCTGTTCGGCGAGCGTCGTCGACGCGCTCGCCGACGAGGGCACGCTGACTACCGTTGCGCTGCCCCCCGAACCCGTCGCCGCGCCGTGCGATCCGGCCTTCGCCGTGCCGCAGCTCGAAGCCGAGCAGGCGCGTGCCGCAGAAGCTCTCGCCGCGGCCGTGGAGGCGCGCCAATTCTCCGTCACGGTGCTCGAAGGCGTTACCGGTTCGGGCAAGACCGAGGTCTATTTCGAGGCAATCGCAGCCGCGTTGCGCACCGGCCGCCAAGCGCTGATTTTGATGCCGGAGATCGCGCTCACCGGGCAATTTCTTGAGCGCTTCGCGGCGCGGTTCGGAGCGCGTCCCGCCGAATGGCATTCTTCCGTCAGCGCGCGCCAACGCGCCCGCATCTGGGAAGGAGTCGCGAGCGGCGCGGTGAAAGTCGTCGCCGGCGCCCGCTCGGCGCTGTTCCTGCCGTTCGCGGATCTTGCCGCGCTCATCGTCGATGAGGAACACGACGCCGCCTATAAGCAGGACGACGGCGTTTGCTATCACGCCCGCGACATGGCGGTGGTGCGCGGCCAGATCGACAGAGCCGCCGTAGTGCTCGCTTCGGCGACGCCGTCGATCGAATCGC
>JASHSW010000050.1 GCA_030038595.1 Methylovirgula sp. | reverse complement strand
CCTGCGCCATCATTTCGCGGTCCGGCAGTCCGCCGGTCGTTTGGATCAGCCGGTCGGCGAGCGTCGATTTGCCATGATTGATATGGGCGATGATGGAGAAGTTGCGGATATTTTCGAGTTTCAACATGCGCGCGGGATAGCAGGCAGGGGAGTGGAAGGAAAGTGAAGCGCTCGACCGCCAACGTCGCGACACAGATGGCGCGGCAATCGCCCTCGATCTCCGCCCGTGTGCGATTTGAACAAATGCTCGGGGTACGGATTCGCGCTCCTTCGCCCGCTCGCCCGGCCAGGACGGAAAATCGCTGCCACACGGTGCCTTGACATTTCGGTAAGTGAGTGATCACTTACAATTATGAACACCCCCCGGCTTTCCCGCGACTCACGCCGCCAACAGATCCTCGATACAGCTCTGCCGCTGTTTGCGCGGTACGGGTTTACGGGGACCACGACGCGCCGCATCGCCGACGCGGCGGGCATCTCGGAAGCATTGCTTTTCAAGCACTTCCCGACGAAATCTGCCATTTATGCAGCGATTTTGACCGACCTCTGCGAAGCCGATCCGGGCCTGATGCGGCTGCGGGCTCTGCCACCCTCGGCGGGAACGCTCGTCGTTTTCGTACAAGGCATGATCAACTGGTTCTTGGCAAAGCCCGGGCCGGCGGAACGCAACGAGAAGTTGCGGCTCGTGCTCTCCAGCCTGCTCGAAGATGGGGAATTCGCGCAGATTCTGTTCGACAAGGTCGAGCAGCTCGTCGCGCCGATTTTCATCGATTCTCTGACGCAGGCGATCGCGACGGGGGACGCCAAGCCGGGCGAGGCTTCGGCGCGCGACCTCTTCTGGTTCCTGCATCACACGCTCTGCACGTTGGCCGCTGCGCTGCTGCCACAGGTTCCTCCTTTGGCCTATCCGCCGGCCGCCCAACTCGATCGCGAGATCCGCGAATTCCTGCTGCGCGGAATTGGCCTCACCGAGATCGCCATCGCCGCGCATGCCAACTGCGCGATGCCGCGCGAGCTCACGGATTTCTCTTTGGAAAGCGCATGAGATGACGATTTCGACCGAGACCGGGCATCGAGCCGGCGTGGCCTATGAGGCGCCGGCCCCGGCGCGGCGTGTCCGCGGCAGGCTGTGGTTTACGATCGTTGCTGTGCTGATGGCGCTGCTGGTCGGCGGCCTTTGGGGATTCAACACGTTCCGCGATCACATGATCGCACAGTTCTTCGCCAACATGCATCACCCGCCGATTGTCGTCTCCGCCGCCGAGGTCAAATCGGAAGTGCTGCCGCATCTCTTGACCGGAATCGGCGATGTCCAAGCCGTCCATCAGGTGGACGTGACGACGGACGTGAGCGGCCGGGTGGTGAAAATCATGTTCGAGCCGGGCGCGCACGTCAAAGCCGGCGATCCGCTCGTTCAGTTGTACGACGATCCGGATCTCGGCGACCTCGCAAGTTTCGAGGCGCAGGCGACCGCCGCCAAACTTGCGCTCGACCGCGCCAAGGCGCTTGCCGCGCGCGAATACGGCCCGCAGGCGACGGTCGACCAGAGCCAATCGGTTTACGACCAGGCGCTCGCCGGTATCGCCAAAACCCAGGCGATTATCTCGCAAAAGCTGATCCGCGCACCGTTCGACGGCGAACTCGGCGTGCGCCACGTCGAACTGGGTCAGTTCATCAACGCCGGGGCGCAGATCGTCACGCTGACCGATCTCTCGCAAGTCTATGTGAACTTCACGGCGACCGAAAAGGACAGCGCTCTCCTCAAAGTCGGCCAGACCGTACGCGTCGCGATCGATGCCTATCCAAACCGCACGTTCGTGGGCAAGATCACAACGATCGAGCCGCAGATTTCGACCGATACCCGCAACATACGGGTTCAGGCAACGCTCGATAATCGCGACCACGCCTTGAAGCCGGGCATGTTCGCGACGACCACTGTGGTCTTACCGCCGCTGCCGCCGGTACTCACCGTTCCCGAGACCGCCGCTGACTATACGCTCTACGGCGATTCCGTTTTTCTCATCAAGCCGGAGAAAGGCGACGACGGCAAGACGAAGCTCGTCGCGGAGCGGACCTTTGTGCGGACCGGCGAGCGCATCAACGGGCGCGTCGTCATCAGCGGCGCGGTAAAGCCGGGCGATCGAGTGGTCGCCGTCGGGCAGCTCAAGTTGCAGGGCGGCGCCGAGGTGGCGATTTCGCCCGATCCGCTGCCGCCGCTCGCCGCGACGCCCGGCCCCTACTGAGCCGCGGAGCGCCGGATGGTCTTCACCGATCTGTTCATCAAACGACCGGTGCTGTCGCTGGTCGTCAGCCTGCTGATCCTGCTCGTCGGGCTGAAAGCCGGGACCAGCCTGCCGATCCGCCAATATCCGAAATTGTCGAACACGGTCATCACCGTGACGACCACCTATCCCGGCGCCTCGCCGGAATTGATGCAGGGTTTCATCACGACGCCGATCGAGCAGGCGGTCGCTTCGGCCGAAGGCATCGACTACATGACCTCGTCCTCGGTGCAGGGCGCGAGCACGATTTCCGTCTATATGAAGCTCAACTTCGATCCCAACCAAGCGCTGACCGAGGTGATGGCCAAGGTCAACCAGGTCAAATACCAGATCCCGAAAGCGGCGAACGATCCGATCATCCTGAAATCCACCGGCCAGACGACGGCGGTGATGTATCTCGGGTTCTCGAGCACCGAGCTGACCCCTTCGGCGATCTCCGACTATCTTACGCGCGTCGTGCAACCGCTGTTATCGACGGTGGACGGCGTCGCCTCGGCCGACATTCTCGGCGGCCAGACCTTCGCCATGCGACTTTGGCTCGATCCGATCCGCATGGCTGGGCGCGGCGTCTCCGCCGCCGACGTTATGAACGCCATCCAGGCCAATAATTTCCAGGCCGCCGCCGGTCAGACGAAAGGCTATTTCACGATTTCCAACGTAACCACCAACGCCGATCTTACCGACATCGATCAGTTCAAGCGGATGATCGTCAAGGCTAAGGACGGCGGCTTGGTACGCATGCAGGACATTGCGACCGTTGAACTGGGCGCCCAAAGCGCCGACTCCAGCGTCGCGTTCAACGGCCAGCACGCGGTTTTCATCGGCGTGCAAGCTACGCCGCAGGGCAATCCGTTGGCGATCGTAAAAGGCGTGCGGGCGCTCTTCCCGGCGATCGAGCGCAATCTGCCGCCTTCGCTCAAGATGAAAGTCGCCTACGATTCGACGAAGTTCATCCAGTCCTCGATCAACGAGGTGGAGAAGACGCTGATCGATGCGGTCGCCATCGTTATCGTCGTCATCTTTCTGTTCCTCGGATCGTTCCGATCCGTCCTCATCCCGGTGGTGACGATTCCGCTGTCGCTTGTCGGCTCCTGCGCGCTGATGCTCGCCATGGGTTTCAGCCTCAACCTGCTGACGCTGCTTGCCATGGTGCTGGCGATCGGTCTCGTCGTCGACGACGCAATCGTGGTCGTCGAGAACATTCACCGCCATCTGGAGGAGGGCAAGACCGCCGTCCAGGCGGCACTGCAGGGCGCGCGCGAAATCGTCGGGCCGGTGATCGCCATGACGATCACGCTCGCCGCGGTCTATGCCCCAATTGGACTGCTCGGCGGCCTAACCGGCTCGCTGTTCCGCGAATTCGCTTTCACCCTCGCCGGAGCGGTCATCGTCTCGGGCGTGATCGCGCTCACCTTGTCGCCGATGATGTGCTCGGTCTTTCTTTCGCGGCATGCGTTACAGACCGGCTTTTCCGGATGGATCGACAGGATGTTCAGCGCCGTCACGCGCTGGTATGGACGAAGACTTGATCGCTCTCTCGATTATCGTCCCGCGACGGCGCTTTTCGCCGTCACCATTCTCGGGCTGGTGGTCTTTCTTTACGACCATAGCCGCAGAGAGCTGGCACCGGAGGAAGATCAGGGCATCATCTTCGCGCTGACCAAGACCCCGCAGTACGCCAACATCGATTATGCGGACTATTACGGCGCCAAGCTCGACAAGGTCTTCCAACAATTTCCCGAGACTGACCTGCGCTTCGTGCTCAACGGTACTCCGTCGCCGAATCAGGGCATCTCCGGGATGCTGTTGAAGCCTTGGAGCGAGCGCAAGCGCTCGGCGATGACGCTGAAGCCGCTCGTCCAGGCGCAAATTTCGAAGATCGAAGGGGTGAACGCTTTCGCCTTCAACCTGCCGCCGTTGCCGGGCGGCCCGGGCGGCCTGCCGGTCCAGATGGTGATCAGCTCGATCGACGGCTTTCCCGCGATCTTCAACGAGATGGCGAAGATCAAGCGGGCGGCGCGCAAGAGCGGGCTCTTCATCGTCGTCGACAGCGATTTGGAGTTCAACCAGCCGGTCGTGCGCGTTGCCATCGATCGCAGCAAGGCGAACGATCTCGGCCTCAATATGCAAACGATCGGCAACACGCTGGCGCTGCTGCTCGGCGGCAATTACGTAAATTGGTTCAACCTTGAAGGCCGTTCCTACGAAGTGATCCCGCAGGTGCCGCGCACGTTGAGGCTCACTCCCGAGCTGCTCGATCACTATTACGTGCCGGCGCTCAACGGCGCGCAAATCCCGCTTTCGACCGTCGTATCCCTTTCGACGGCCACCGATCCGAATGCTCTCACCCATTACAACCAGCTGAATTCGGCGACCTTCCAGGCCGTGCCGATGCCCGGCGTGAGCATGGGCCAAGCGGTCGATTTCCTGGAAAAACAGGCGGCGCAGATGCCCGCCGGCTTCAACCACGATTATCTCGCCGACTCGCGTCAATTTAGGCAAGAAGGCAATCAGCTGGCGATCACCTTCTTCTTTGCGCTGATCGTAATCTATCTCGTTCTCGCCGCGCAGTTCGAGAGCTTGCGCGACCCGCTCGTCATCATGGTCAGCGTGCCCATGGCGATCAGCGGCGCGCTTTTACCGCTCTTCTTCGGCGCCGCCTCGATCAATATCTACACGCAGGTCGGACTCGTGACCTTGATCGGCCTGATCAGCAAGCACGGCATTTTGATGGTTTCCTTCGCCAGGGATTTGCAGATCAACGAAGGGCTCGATCGGCGCGCCGCGATCGAACAAGCGGCGCGGGTGCGGTTGCGGCCGATTTTGATGACCACAGCGGCGATGGTGACCGGCCTGCTGCCGCTGCTCGTCGCCAGCGGCGCCGGCGCGGCGAGCCGCTTTTCGATCGGTCTCGTCGTCGTCTCGGGGATGTCGATCGGCACCTTGTTCACGCTCTTCGTTTTGCCCGCCGTCTACGTGGCTTTGGCCAAAGATCACCGTGCCGCCGCGACATCGGAGCGGAACAAGGAGATCGCTGCCTTTGAGATGAGTCCGCCATAGAACGGGCGGCTTCGCGGCGGAGAGAATCGACGATGCAACAAGGCTTCACGAAGACGTTCAGCCGGCCGCTTTGGTTCGTCCTGGCCGCCGTCTTTCTGTTCGAGGCGTGGCTTTGGGATGCCGTCGGCGGACTGCTGAAACGGCTCGCCGCGGCGATAGCATTCGAATCACTCAAACGGGCGTTGGTTGGCGCCATCGATGCGTTGCCGGCGCCGCTCGTGCTGCTTGTCTTCTTGATCCCGGTCGCGGTGATCGAGCCGTTCAAGATCGTCGGCGTCTGGCTCATTGCGCATCATCATTTCGTTTACGGGATCGGCGCTTTCGTTGCTGCCAAGGTCTTGGGGGTCGGCGTCGCCGCCTTTCTGTTCGATGCGACGCGCGGCAAGTTGCTCTCGATGGCTTGGTTCGCGCGGTTCTATGCCTTTGTGATGCGCATCCGGGCGCGTGCCCACGA
>JASHSW010000005.1 GCA_030038595.1 Methylovirgula sp. | reverse complement strand
CGAGATGACCGGTCTCGTCACGGCGACCGGGATGAATACCTATTTCGGCAAGACCGCGCATCTCGTCGAAGAGGCCAAGACCGTTTCGCATTTCCAGCGCGCGGTGCTGCGCATCGGCAATTTTCTCATCTTGGTGACCGTTGGCCTCGTATTGGTGATCGGACTTGCGGCCTTATTCCGCCACGACCCACTTCTCGAGACCGTTCAGTTCGCTCTCATCCTTACGGTTGCGTCGATCCCTGTCGCATTGCCGGCGGTGCTCTCGGTCACGATGGCCGTCGGCGCCGAACGGCTGGCGAAGTTTAAGGCCATCGTTTCCCGTCTCGTATCGATCGAAGAGATGGCCGGAATGGACACGCTATGCAGCGACAAGACCGGCACGCTTACCAAGAACGAGCTGACATTGGGCGAACTTCAACCCGTCGAGGGCGTCACTCGCGACGAGCTCCTGCTGGCGGCGGCGCTGGCGTCACAGCGCGATGCACCTGACGCGATCGATACCGCAATCCTCGCTGGCTATTCTTCCGGCACAGGTCTCGACGGGTACGTCGTGAAAGCCTTCCAGTCCTTCGATCCTATCACCAAGCGAGCTGAGGCGGACATTGAACAGCAAGGGAGGCGCTTTAAGGTTGTGAAAGGTGCGCCGCAGGTAGTCCTCGACCTTTGCGCGCCGGATACCGCCGCGCGCGAAACAATCAATGCGCTTGTCGATCAAGACGCCGCCAAGGGATTTCGGACTCTCGGCGTGGCGCGGAGCGACGAGGCCGGGAAGTGGCGTTTTCTCGGATTGCTACCGCTCTTCGATCCGCCCCGCGACGACTGCATCGAGACGATCGCAAAAACCCGCGCCATGGGTGTCGATATCAAGATGGTCACCGGTGACCATGAGGCGATCGCCAAGGAAATCGCCGGACAGCTGCATCTCGGCCAAAACATCGTCGTCGCCGAAACCATCTTCGGAAAGGACGCGCCGGCCGATCGGCTCCCGGCCATTCTGGCGGCGGACGGATTTGCCCGTGTCTTTCCCGAACATAAGTTCAAGATCGTCGAGGCGCTTCAGAGTTCCGGCCGCATCGTCGGCATGACGGGCGACGGGGTCAACGACGCCCCCGCGCTGAAGCAGGCGGACGTCGGTATCGCGGTAAGCGGCGCGACCGACGCCGCCCGCGCCGCCGCCGATCTCGTTCTGACCGCGCCAGGCCTCTCGGTAATTACGACGGCGATCGAAGAGGCCCGGCGCATCTTCGAGCGGATGAATAGCTATGCGATGTACCGCATCGCGGAGACCATGCGGCTGCTGCTGTTCATGACAGCGAGCATATTGATTTTCAACTATTATCCAGTCACGGCGATCATGGTCGTGCTGCTCGCTTTGCTCAACGACATCCCGATTATGATGATCGCCTACGACAACGCGCCGGTCGCGCCGCGACCGGTACGTTGGGACATGGCGCGGGTCCTCACCATTGCATCAGCGCTCGGGACCTATGGAGTGATCGAGAGCTTTGGAATGTTCTGGATCGTGCGCGATTATCTGGCACTGTCCCAGCCGCTCGTTCAGGCGCTGATGTTTCTGAAGCTTTTGGTTTCCGGTCATTCGACAATCTATCTGACCCGCAACAAGGGGGCGATCTGGGAGCATCCCTGGCCAAACTGGAAGCTAGTCATCCCTTGTGAAACGACGCAGCTCATCGGCACGCTGATCGTCGTCTACGGTCTGTTCATGGCGCCCACCGGCTGGTCGCTCGCGCTCATGGTCTGGGGCTACACGTTACTGTCGTTCTTTATCGCGAGCGTGATCAAGATCGGCACTTACCGTCTGCTTGATCATCGTGTCGCCCGCCAAGCGCGTCATATTCGCTTTACCGAAAGGCGCATCGCGGCATGAGCGCCGAAGCCGCCTGAGGTCGGCGCTCGAAATTGCCGCGCTCGGTTGTCAGCCCCGATCGTCGGGCATGTCAATGTGAAAGGATCAGCAATGCCAAAGCGACCATCCGTCAAATCCTCCGAATTCTCGCTAGCGAGCGTCCCCGCCTTCTGGCCGATGGCGATGGCGGCGAGTTTGGCGGAAGACGGAATGGATCTCTACGCAAGGAACCTCAAGTTCCTCGACGAAGAGATCAAGATCCATGACGAGTTGCGACCGAGGCTCGCGACACCCAACGCGGTTCGGCTCGACCTGCGCACGATGCAGCTCCGCGACTATGGAAAGCCGAGCGGCATCCCGACGCTTGTCGATGCACCGCATGCCGGCCACACGGCGATGATCGCCGATTATCATAAGGGACAGAGTCTCATCGAAACGCTGCTCGCCAATGGCATTGCCCACGTCGCATTGACCGACTGGAAGGCGGCGACCGACGACATGAAGGATCTTGAGATCGACAACTATCTCGCCGAGATCGTCGTTGCGATCGACGATCTCGGCGGGCGCGTCAATCTCGTTGGCCTTTGTCAAGGAGGCTGGGTCGCGGCGATGATCGCGGCGCGTTTTCCCGCCAAAGTGAATTCGCTCGTGCTCGCCGGTTCGCCGATCGACACGGACGCCGGCAACGGGCCGATCAAGCGCATGGTGCACGGATCGCCAATGTCGTTCTACCAGGAACTGGTTGCAATGGGCGGCGGCGTGATGAAAGGTAAATTCATGCTGCAGGGCTGGAAAAACATGCACCCTGAGCAGCATTATATTCAGGAGCAGATCGATCTCTATGAGAACATTGATGACCCGGCCTATCTGAAGAAGGAGGAGACGTTCAACAGCTGGTACGAGAATCCGATCGACCTGCCGGGGCGTTGGTATCTTCAGGTAATCAAGCAGCTCTTCCGGGAGAACCGGCTCGCCAGGGGTAAGTTCGTGGGACTGGGGCGCACGCTGAATCTTCGCAATATCATGTGTCCGACCTATCTATTGGCTGGCGCTTCCGACGACATCACAACGCCCGAGCAGGTCCTCGATGCTGCGAAATACATCGGCACGCCAAAGGACCGAATCGTTCAGGAGACGGTGCCCGGCGGCCATATCGGCCTGTTCATGGGAGCCAAAACGCTGAAAGAGCACTGGCCGAAAATTGCCAGGTGGATCAGCGCGCAGTAGAACGGACCGGAGCTCGCCTTGATCTGCCCGCGCCCGCGTTTTCCCGGCCAATTTCGTGATCGACAAACTCGAATTCTTCATTGCCGTTGCGCGGGAACAAAGTTTCAGCCGCGCCGCCGAGGCATGCGGTGTCACCCAGCCAACGCTCTCAGCGGGCATCAAGCAATTGGAGGACACGCTCGGCGTTCTCCTCGTCAACCGCAGTTCGCGGTTTCACGGGCTGACCGCGGAAGGCGACCGGGTGCTCGAATGGGCAAAGCGAATCGTTGGCGACGCGCGCGCCATGCGCCAGGACGTGCGCAGCTTGAAAAGCGGGCTCATCGGCCATCTGAAAATTGCTTCCGTGCCGACGGCGCTGACCATGGTCGCCGCCTTGACCACGCCGTTCCGCGCCAAACATCCGGGCGTGCGGTTCAGCGTCATGTCGATGACCTCGGCGGAAATCCTCGAAGCACTCGGCAATTTGGAGATCGAAGCGGGCCTTACTTATCTCGATAACGAGCCGCTCGGCACGGTGCGCAGCCTGCCCCTTTATGCCGAGGAATACCGGTTGCTGACCTCGGCCGGAAGCCAATTCGCCGAGCGCAAAAGCGTGACCTGGGCGGAGGTCGGCCGGATCCCCCTCTGCCTGCTCACCCCCGACATGCAGAACCGCCGAATCATCGACCAGCTGTTGACGAGCGCCGGCAACCGTCCGGCCCCGACCCTCGAATCGAATTCGGTGATCGCCCTTTATGCGCATGTGCGCACGGGGTGCTGGGCGAGCATCATGGCCGAGAAACTGGTCGAAACGCTCGATATTGCGGAGCCGATACGATCAATCCCCCTCGTCGAGCCGCAAGCGGTGCATCAAATCGGCCTCGTCGTACCCCGCCGGGACCCGATGACCCCTCTCGGAGGCGCCCTCTTCGCAGAAGCGAAATTTCTTATTGCGTCGCCGTCAAAGTAGCGCAATAGGAGTCTTCTATAGGCTTACGGAAAGGCTCTCTTGATCGCCGGTACCGGAAGGACCACCTATTTTTTGACGCGTTCTAAGAACCGGTTGCCCGATGGTGCCTGGTCGGGGGTGTGCGTCGCTAAGGTGATTCGGCGCTGCGCTTGATAGACAGATCCGCACCAATCGATTTTGGTGGAAATATGCCCAAGACGTCTGGTTTCGACGAGGGGCGCGCCCACGCAATCATCGCCGAACATATCGGCCTTGAGGGCCCGTTGTTGCCGATCCTCCACGCCTTCAACGAAGAGTTCGGCTATATCGACGACGCGGCGGTTCCGCACATCGCCGCAGCCCTCAATCTGTCGCGCGCTGAAGTGCATGGCGTGCTGACCTTCTATCACGATTTCCGTCGTGCCCCTGGCGGCCGCCACACATTGAAGATCTGCCGCGCCGAGGCTTGCCAGAGTCGCGGCAGCGAAGCCGTGGCGCGGCGCTGTCTCGCCAAACTCGGCGTCGGCTGGCATGAAACGACACCCGATGGGGAACTCACGATCGAGCCCGTCTATTGTCTTGGGCTCTGCGCGAGCGGACCGGCCGCGCTTCTCGACGGAGAGCCGCTCGGGCTTCTCGACGCCGATCGACTCGGCGAAGCGGTGCAAGAGGTGTGCGAACCATGACGCGCATCTTCGTCCCCAAGGACGCGGCGGCGCTGGCGGTCGGCGCCGACAAGGTCGCCAAGGCGATCGCCGAAATCGCCAGCGAGCGCGGCAAGGAGGTCGCGCTGGTCCGCACCGGGTCGCGCGGCATGTTCTTCCTCGAGCCGCTTGTCGAAGTCGAGACGCCGGCGGGACGCATCGGCTATGGGCCGGTCGCGCCGCGCGACGTTGCTGGCCTTTTCGACGCCGACTTCCTTGCGGGCGGCGCGCATCCGCTGCGTATCGGCCGGCCGGAGGAACATCCGTTCCTGGCGCGCCAGACGCGGCTGACGTTTGCTCGCTGCGGCATCACCGATCCGCTGTCGCTCGAAGACTATGCCGCACATGACGGCTGGCGCGGTCTTAAGCGCGCCCTTGAAATCGGCCCGGCGGCGATCGTGGCGGAAGTCACGCA
>JASHSW010000049.1 GCA_030038595.1 Methylovirgula sp. | reverse complement strand
GGCGCCACCTTGGATTCCGCCGCGATCGAATAATCGGGCGACGGGATTAGCGATGCGAGCTGCCGCGCCACGGCGGCTCTTTCGTCGTCGGGTAGCGCCGCCGTTTGTTTGGCCTGCTGCACTCTCTGTTTGGATTGCGTATCCTTGAGGGGTGCCGCTTTATCGAGCGGCTCGGCGTCGGGCGTATTGTCCGGCTTGTCGGGCGCGACGGTGCGATCGGCGGCCTTCGGCGCGGCGTTCTGCGCGGGCTTCGGCTGCTCCGGCGTGGGTTTGGCTTCATTTGCCGCAACCGGTTTGCCCTGGATGGGCGAGTGCGTTTGATTGTCCGTGCTTTGGCGTTTCACGGTCTCGTTGTTCGGCGTGCGCGGCGCGTCGAACGCCGGCTTTTCTTCGCGCAGATAGGTCTGTTTCTGCGGCTGCGGTTTAGGCTGCGGCACCGCTTTCTTCTGCGGAGGCGGCGGCGGAGGCGGCGGTTGGACGATGATTTCGACCGGGATTTCGGCGTCGCGCAGATTGACGTCTCTGTTCGGCTCATCATTCAGGATGAAGATCGCAATCAACGCGGTGTGCAACAGAAGGACGCCAAGCAGCAACGGCCCAAAGCGACGCTTTGCGGCGCGCCAGATCGGATCGGCCGAGGCAAACAGCCGATCCTCCGCGCTCACGGCGATAGAAAGTGCCGAGGTGGAAGGCTCTATGCTCACGGGCAAAGGTCGATGTTAGGCAACGGCATCGGAACTGCGCACAAGCCCTCCGCATCGATTCCGGTCGGTGCCAGACGGCATCGACATCGGGTTTTGTCACAGAAGCCTCGGGTGCGACAAGCGCGCCGTCGGCTCCAACCGCCGCCGAGCCGCATTTGCGGCATGCGCGGCCATCTGCCGCGTTGAGCGCTTCGCGCAACACCAAGAATGAGGACGAAAGGCCAGCATCCTCAACTCCTTGCGGCAAAGCCGCAATATGGCGAAAGCTTGACAGGGTTAGACGGCGTTTTTAAGGTGCGTGCCCGGTCCCGAGCATGTCGATCGCGCGCGCCTTCGTCAGGCGGCGGCGATGCTCGCTTTTCATTGCGGACCACATTATAGAGCGCTGTTCCGTCTGAAGGGGCGGGAAACGGCGATGGCAAACGGCGAGAAGACGCACGATCGGAGCGCGGCCGATCGCGACTTGGGGCAGGACAGTGAAGCCGCTCGGCTCAGCGCGCGGCTTGCCAGACTCTCGGAGGCGCTCGATCAACGGCAACCGCCATCCCAGCCAAGCGACGAGGGTCGATCTTCCCGACGATCACTCGACGCGGCGAACCTCGGATTTCGGGCGCTTGTAGAATTCGTGACCGCCGTGGTTGTGGCTCCCCTCATCGGTTGGCAGATCGACACCTGGTTTAAAACCGGGCCGGTGTTTCTCATCGTCTTCCTGTTTCTCGGGATGGCGGCAGGATTACTGAACGTCTATCGGATCGCCGTCGGCCAGACGGGCCCGGGACGGCATGCAAAATAGTGGCGCAGCGTCGCAGCTCGGCAGGCTAGCGGAAGAGCAAAGAACAGGACATGGACCCCATTCGTCAATTTACGGTGGAGCCGATCGTCAAGCTGCATCCCTTCGGGATCGACGTCAGTTTCACGAATGCATCGCTTTTCATGGCGATTGTGGTTGCCACCATCTGTTTGCTGATGTTCGTCGGTACATCGCGGCGGGCGCTCGTGCCGGGACGACTGCAATCCGCCACCGAGATGTCTTACGAATTCATCGCTTCGACGGTTCGCATGACCTCCGGCACTGCGGGCATGGAATTCTTTCCGCTGATCTTCACGATTTTTATGTTCGTCCTCTTTTGCAATGTGCTGCGGCTGTTTCCCTATGCCTTCTCGGTGACGAGCCAGATTTTCGTCACCGCATCCATGGCTGCCGGCGTCATTTTGCTTGTTATCGGCATCGGTGTTTATCGCCATGGTTTCCGCTTCCTCAAAACCTTCGTGCCGTCCGGCGTGACGCCCATTCTTCTTCCGTTCATCGTCCTGGTCGAGATCATTTCTTTCGCGACGCGTCCGGTTAGCCTCTCCGTCCGTCTCTTCGCCAATATGCTCGCCGGCGATATCGTGCTGAAGGTCATGGCGGGCTTTGTCGCCGTGTTGCTCGGCGCCGGCGTCGTGGCGGTAATCGCGCCGCTTCCTTTCATCGCGGATATCGCGATGCTGGCCTTCGAGGTCCTGCAAGCGATCCTGCAAGCCTACGTCTTCGCCATTCTCACTTGCGTCTATCTCAACGACGCAATTCACCCGGGCCACTGAATAAAGAGCGCAACAACAGATCGGTCGCCCTATTCGTCAGGAGCATAGAATGGATGTCACTACAGCAGCGAGATTTATAGGCGCCGGCCTCGCCGCGATCGGCATGGGCGCCGCCGCGATCGGCGTGGGCTTGATTTTCGGTCACTTCCTTTCGGGGGCGCTGCGCAACCCGACAGCATCCGACGCTCAATTCGGTCGTGCTTTCATCGGCGTGGCGTTGGCGGAAGGTCTCGGCATTTTTGCCTTCCTTGTGGCGATCCTGCTCTTGTTCGTGTTGAAGTAAGGAGAGGCGCGCGGATCGCCGTATTTATGATCCGCGCGCTCCTTCCTCGATCGGAAATCAACGATGGCCACCGACACCGGCTTGACTACGAGCACGCAAGTCCCAAGCACTGCGCCGGCAGGCGCGAAGCCGTTTCCGCCTTTTGACATGGCGAATTTCTCGTCCATGTTCATTTGGCTCGTGCTCAGCTTCGGGCTGCTCTATCTTCTGATGTCCAGAGTGGCGCTGCCGCGTGTGGAGGGCATCCTGCATGCGCGGCTGAGCAAGATAAGCGGCGACATCGGAGAAGCGTCTCGCAAACGCGCCGAGGCTGATCAAGCCGCGGCCGAATATCAAAGGACCCTCGCCGACGCACGCGGCAACGCCCAAAGCGTGGCGCAAGAGGCCTACGCCCGCCTTGCCGCAGAGACCGAAGCCAAGCGTCACGCGCTCGAGGCCGAGCTCGCCGCGAAGCTCGCAGCCAGCGAGGCGCAGATCGAGGCTACCAAGGCAAAGGCGATGTCCAACGTCGGACAGATCGCGCAGGAAGCGGCTGCCGCGATCGTCGAGCATATCACCGGCAAACCCGCGGATGCCGAAGCCATCGCGGCAGCCATCGCCAAATCCAGAAAATAGAGGCTCGTCATGCACTTCGATACGGAGTTCTGGGAGACCACCGCCTTCTTCGTATTCATCGGCCTTCTCTGGTATATCGGCGCCCACAAGAAGATCACCGACGCGCTCGACAGGCGCTCCGCGCGGATTTCAAAAGAGCTTTCCGAAGCCGCCAATCTGCGTGCCGAAGCGGAAGCGTTGCTTGCCTCCTTCCAGAAGAAAAAAGCCGAAGCCGAAGAAGAAGCCAGGTCGATCATTGCTCAGGCGCAGACCGAAGCCGAGAGCATCGCGCGCGAAGCACACGAGCGCGTTGCCGAATTCGTCCGGCGCCGGACCAAGCAGGCGGAGGATAAGATCGCGTCGGCCGAGACACAGGCCGTAGCGCAGGTCCGCGACGCCGCCGCCGACGCTGCGGCGAAAGCCGCTGAAATCGTCCTAAAGGCGCAGGCCAAGGGCGCTCTCGGCGAGCAACTGCTCGAAACGGGAATCGCCGATCTCAAACGCCTGCTGCATTGAAGGGCTAGCCGTTCACCCAATCGGCGCATTTCGGAGCGTCGGCGGACGCGCCCCACGGTTGGATCGGAACGGTCGACGTTGAATTCTTCGGCGAACCCTCGATCAGCTTGTCGCTGTAGACCATATAGACGAGAACGTTGCGCTTCTTGTCGCAGCCCCGCACGATCTGCATCTTCTTGAAAAAGAGCGAGCGCCTGGCGCGGAAGACGACGTCGCCTTGCGAGAACTTCTCCTTGAATTTCACCGGCCCGTATTGCCGGCAGGCGAGCGAGATGTCGGAGACCTGCTCGGCGAGGCCGAGGGTGCCGGCAACGCCGCCTTTCTCCGGTACCGTGAAATAGCAGGCGACGCCGTCGATGGCGGGATCGTCGAGCGCATAGGTGGCGAGTTTGTCGTTGGGGGTCAGGAAATGAAAAACCGTCGATTTGCGGAAAATAAGGTCGGGCTCTTCGGCGCCGGCGCAACGCGGTATCAGCACCGCCAGGACGAATAGGATGGCCGTAAGCGGCCGTAAAATCGACAGGATCATGGGTGCTCTTTTCAGCCTCCAACGGGCTACGGGCCTGCTGCGTAGCTAGGCCCCTAGGTCACCTGGAGTACTGCATCGGTGCATAGCGGAAAATATAGCCGTTTAGCAATTTCTCCGCCGAAAGTGGTAAAGCGCTGTCACGAATCACCGAGATGGCGATCGGTCGATTCCATGGGGTTTGAATGACGCAATCTGCGCACCGCGCCTCTCGTTCCGGTCCGGATGGCGACCGCGGGGCGGGGCGCGCCGTTTTTCCCGCGCCGGTTCGCATTGCCGTTCCGGTTGCCGCGGTGATCTGCCTCGCCTCGAGCGCGGCGCTTCCCCAGGGCATCGATTGTGCCGGGCTCAGATCGCAGATCGCCGCGCTCGACGAAGCCAACGCGCGCACCAATCCCTATCTCGTCCAGGCGCAACAACAGCGCGCCGGATTGCAGCGTTCGATGAACTACGCGCATTCGATCGGCTGCGATCGGCAGCAGTTTCTGTTCTTCGGCAGCCCGCCGCCGCCGCAATGCCCGGCATTGAATGCGCAAATTCAGCAGATGCAGGCCAACCTGGGGCAACTGGAGGCGAATGCGCGCGCCAACGCTTCGCCCGAGCGCCAGCAACTCGCGGCGCGGTTCTATGCCTACTGCCGCACCGCGGACAACACGCCGCATCAACCGGGATTTTTCGAGTCGCTCTTCGGCGGGCAGAGCAGCGCCGACGTTCAATCGCCGCAGGACCCACTGGAATTGCCGGCGCCCGAAAGTGAAACGCCGCAAGGCGGCTCGGAAGTGCTTTGCGTTCGCCACTGCGACGGCTACTTCTTCCCCATGAGCTATAGCGAGCGCGGCGGCGCGAGCCTTTCGGATTTTTGCCAGGCCTCGTGCCCGAACGCCGTGACAAGCGTCTATACGCGCGTGCCGGGGCAAGAGATTCAGACGGCGGTCGGGCTCGACGGCAAGCCGTACATGGATCTCCCGGCGGCGCTGAAATACCAGAAGAGCCTCGATCCTTCCTGCAGCTGCCGGGCGTCCGGCGCCTCATGGGCCGATACGCTGGCCAATGCGGAACGCATCCTCAACAACGGCGGGACGCGCGACGCGATGATCACCCCGGAAAAATCCGCCGAGATGGCGCTGCCGAAGCCCGATCCGCACGCCAAACCGACCGGCAAAGCCGACGACATCCAGGCGACGGACGCCGCCGCCGCCGCACAAGTCCCGACCGCCGGCAACGACTCGGCGGGGATCGCGACCGGCGACGTGAAGAACGGCACCGCCTACTCGCAAGGCCAGGGGCAGACGATCGAAACGATCGGACCCGACGGCGTCAAGCGGCGCGTCCGGATAGTCGGGCCTCCGCTTTAGTACGGCCGATGAGCGGCAGGAGGACGGCGAGCTCGGGTCCTTGTTCACGCCCGGTCAGCGCCAGGCGCAGCGGGTGAAACAACGCCTTGCCCTTGCGATCGATGCGCCCCTTCAGCAAAGCCGTCCAGCCAGCGAACGTCGTTTCGTCCCACGGCTCCTTCGGCAGCGTCTCGCGCGCCGCGGCAAGCATCTCGGCATCTTCGATGCGCGGCGCTATCCTGCCGGCAATCACCTGCCACCATTCGGCTACTTCGCGAAAGGTTGCGAGATTGCCGCGCACCGCGAGCCAAAAATCCGCGGCCTTCTCGCCGGCAATTCCCGCCGCCGCGAGCCGTTCGCGAACCTCTTCGAACGACATTTGATGCAACGTCCGCGCCGAGAGGCTTTTGAGTTCGGCCGGATCGAAACGGGCCTGGGTGCGAGACACGTGGCGAAGATCGAGCTCGGCGGCAAGCTCGTCGAGGGAGCGAACCGGGTGAACCGAATCCGCCGTTCCGGTGAGTACCGCGCAGGCGGCTACGGCCAGCGGCTCGACGCCCTCTTCGCGCAGCGCGGCGACCGAAAGCGCGCCGCTGCGTTTCGAGAGCCCTTCCCCGGAAGCCGAGGTGAGAAGATTATGGTGCCCGAAGAGCGGTGCAGAGCCTTGCCCCGCCAAAGCCTCGAAGATCTGGATCTGCACCGCCGTATTGGTGACGTGGTCCTCGCCGCGGATGACGTGGGTGACGGCGAGATCAAGATCGTCGACCACGGACGGCAGCGCATAAAGATACGTGCCGTCTTCGCGCACCAGGACCGGGTCGGAGAGCGAGGCGCAATCGATATGGCTCTCGCCGCGAACGAGATCGTCCCAGCGCACGATCGTGGGGTCGAGCCTGAAGCGCCAATGCGGGCGCCGGCCCTCGGCTTCGAGCCGGGCGCGATCGGCCGCCGTCAGTTGCAGCGCGGCACGGTCGTAGATCGGCGGCAAACCACGCGCCTGCTGGCGCCTACGGCGACGCTCAAGCTCTTCGGCCGTCTCGTAGGCCGGGTACAGCCGCCCCAGGGCGCGCAATTTCTCTGCCGCCGCGTCGTAGAGGCCAAACCGCTTCGACTGGCGCACCACCGCGTCCGCAACGATACCCAGCCAAGCGAGGTCCGATTCGATCGCCGCGGCATATTCGGCCGTCGATCTCGTCACATCGGTGTCATCGAATCGCAGAACGAATCGGCCATGGTGTTTCTTGGCAAAAAGGAAGTTCATCAACGCGGTCCGCGCGT
>JASHSW010000048.1 GCA_030038595.1 Methylovirgula sp. | reverse complement strand
AACGGCTCGTCGCGCGATTGGGCGGCGAAGGGCACGAAACTCTTGGGGGTGCGCGCGGTGATCGCCGAATCATTCGAGCGCATCCATCGCTCGAATCTGGTCGGCATGGGCGTATTGCCGCTGACCTTCGAGCCCGGCACGAGCTGGAAGTCGCTCGGGCTCAAGGGCGACGAAGAGGTCACGATCCACGGGCTCGGCAAGGAATTGAAGCCGCGCCAGAAGATGGAAGCAACCATCAAATATTCCGACGGCAGCGTGAGGAAAGTGCCGCTGCATTGCCGGATCGCCACCGAGGACGAACTCGGCTATTTTAACAACGGCGGCATCCTGCCCTATGTGCTACGCCAGCTCGCGGCGGCGTAGGATGCGTCGTGGGCGGGCTCGATCCGCACGTCCAGGCTCCATCGATGTGATTCTTCCGACGCGGCTTGCCTGCAATGTTCCGTTGGTTTCTGGATGCGCGGGTCAAGCCCGCATGACGTACCATCTCTTGTTCTCCGTGCCCCGACCTGCTTAAAAGCCGCCGAAAGCAGGAGCAAATATGCCCATCTACAAGCTCTTCGTCCTTCCGGGCGACGGCATCGGCCCCGAAGTCATGGCGGAGGTCGAGAAGATCGCCGCCTTCTTTACAAAGGAAGGCACTGCCCGTTTCGAGATCGAGAAAGGCCTCGTCGGCGGCGCGGCCTATGATGCGAACGGCACGGCAATCAGCGAAGCCGACATGGCGCGCGCCGCGGCGGCCGACGCGATCTTGCTCGCCGCGGTCGGCGGTCCGAAGTGGGACGGCGTGCCCTACGATGTGCGACCCGAAGCCGGGCTTCTGCGGTTGCGCAAGGACTTCAACCTTTTCGCCAATCTGCGCCCGGCGATCTGCTATCCGGCGCTCGCCGGCGCTTCGTCCTTGAAGCGCGAACTCGTCGATGGGCTCGATCTTATGATCGTACGCGAATTGACGGGCGGCGTCTATTTCGGCGAGCCGAAGGAAATCGTCGATCTCGGCAAGGGGCAGAAGCGCGCCGTCGACACGCAGGTCTACGAGACCTACGAGATCGAGCGCATCGGCCGAATCGCTTTCGAGCTGGCGCGCAAGCGGCGCAACAAAGTGACGTCGTCCGAAAAGCACAACGTCATGAAATCCGGCGTGCTCTGGCGCGACGTCATGATCGATCTGCACAAGCGCGAATATCCGGACGTGCAACTCGAACATATGCTTGCCGACGCGCTCGGCATGCAGCTCGTGCGTCGTCCGAAACAGTTCGACGTGATCGTCACCGACAATCTGTTCGGCGACATGCTCTCGGACGTGGCCGCGATGCTGACCGGCTCGCTCGGCATGTTGCCTTCGGCTTCGATCGGCGAGGTGAACGCCAAGACCGGTCGCCGCAAGGCGCTCTACGAGCCGGTACATGGTTCGGCGCCCGACATCGCCGGCAAGGGGCTCGCCAATCCGATCGCCATGATAGGCTCGTTCGGGATGGCGCTGCGTTATTCGTTCGGGCTCGGCGAACTCGCCGACCGGATCGAGGCGGCGATCGCCGGCGTGCTCGCTAAAGGTTATCGCACCGTCGATATCAAGGGCGATGCGGCAAAGTCCGTCTCGACGGGCGAAATGGGCGACGCGATCCTGGCCGAGCTGCGCGGCTGAGCCGAAACGTCATCGCTTGTCGCAATGATGTCGCTACGAGGGCAGCAGCGGGCCCCAGGCCGGGTCGGAAGCATAGGACGGCGTCGGCACTTGGTATTCGGAGCGGCCGAACACGTCGATCATAAAAATATGCGGACCCGAATCGCCGCCGGGATCGCGGAAGAACATCAGGAATAGCCCGTTCGGCGCCCAGGTCGGGCCTTCGTTGTGGAAGCCTTCCGTCAAGATCCGTTCGCCCGATCCATCCGGTTTCATCACCCCGATCGCGAACGTGGTGGCGCCCTGTTTGGTGAACGCGATGTAGTCGCCCTTCGGCGACCAGACGGGCGTCGAATAGCGCCCGTCGCCGAACGATATCCGCTGCGCGTCGCCGCCCGAAGCCGGCATGACGTAAAGCTGCTGCGTACCGCCGCGATCCGAGTCGAAGACAAGCTGCGAGCCGTCCGGGGAGAAGGACGGCGAAGTATCGATCGCCGAAGAACTCGACAGCCTTGTCGTCGCCCGCGAGTGGATGTCCATTTCATAGAGGTTGGACGATTCGCCTTCCTGCAGCGACATCACGATCCTCTGTCCGTCGGGCGAGAAGCGCGGCGCGAACGTCATGCCGGGAAAATTGCCAACGATTTCGCGCTGTCCGGTCTCGATATTAAGGAGCAGGACCTTGGGATCGGCCGCGACGCCGAAGGCCATGTAGGTGAGGTCTTGCGAAGACGGCGAGAAGCGCGGCGTGACGACCAGATCGTCGCCGCTCGTCAGGTAGCGCACGTTGGCGCCGTCCTGGTCCATAAGGGCGAGCCGTTTGCGGCGCATTGTGGCCGGCCCCGTCTCGTCGATGAAGGCGATGCGGGTATCGAAAAATCCCTTCTCGCCGGTGATCCGCGTGAAGATCGCGTCGGCAATGATGTGTGCGACACGCCGTTCGTTGTTCGGGTCCGTCACATATTGCTCGCCGGCGACCTGCGCGCCGCCGGAGACGTCCCACAAGCGGAACTCGGTCTGCAACCGCCCGTCCGGTCCAGGCGCGCTGCGGCCGGTGACCACGAATTGCGCATTGGCGTTCCTCCAGGCGTCCATCTGCGGCGCCTGGTCGGGGTTGGTCACGTGCTCGGGAAACGTATTGGGATCAACCGGGGTCAAAAACACCGAATGGGCGAAATTGTTGCTGATCACGCCGCTGATATCGGCGCCGTTAGCCCCGGCAAATTGCGTCACCGCCACCGGCACCGGCTTGAATTGATTGCCCGACTCGACGTTGAAGTAGCGGTCCTGGGCAAAGGCGAATTTGCTGGAGATGAGGCTCGATGTCAGTCCGAGAATGAGTCCGGAGACCGATCGTCGGGTGATAAGCATGATTACTGTCCGCTTGGTTCGAAATAGGCCCGGAATTGGAAGGCGGCGGCGCAACCGGGCGCTACATATCCTCGTCGTTGAACCGGACGACCCGGTCTCTCCATTCCTCGTAATAGGGCTTGAATATGTCAGGAACGGGTAGGGGATCGCAGGTATGCACCGCCCGAAGCGCACTTTCCGCCAGCGGCTGCCAAGCCGGATCGCTCGGCGGGTTCAGTAGGGTCGGGTCGCTCGCCAGCGACCCGTCGAGGTTCAAGGGAACGCGGATCTCCGGCACATATTTGGGTCCCTGCGGCAGGCTGATCGGTTGTGTCCAACAGCCCTGAAACTTGTCCTGGAACCAACCTTCCATCTGCGCCTCGAGCGACGGCGACATTTTCGCGGCGTTGGCGGTAGGCGAGCCGAGGGAAGCCAATAGTTGCAGTTCCTTGCCGGTCGCCGCCTTGCGCTGCGCCGGTTCCCGGCTCAACAGCCGCGCGATGTCGTCGGCGCTGAATTTCCGCGCCGGATCTTTGCTGTCGTCTCCCGATTTCGGCTTGTCCTCGGCAAGCAGTTTGGCGATCTGGTCAAGTTTGAGTTCCGGTTGCTTGGACACCTCCTTTTTAGGAGTATCCTTCTGCGGCTCCTTCTTCGGAGCGGCTTGGATCTGCTCGGCGTCCTGCGTGTTGTCGACGACGGGAGGAACCGGCACGGGCTTGGCGGGCGGCGGTGGGGTCGTCGCGGCTTGTGCCGGCGGTTTCTGCGGCGCGACTTTGTCGGCCAATCCCGGATCGGCAACTCGTTTCAGCGGCGGAGGCGGGGTCGGTACGTCGCGCTTCGCCTCGGCGATCGGCGGCTTCGGCTTGTTTTCGACGGCGTCGGCGACCTTATCCACCTTCTGCTTCGGCTGAACCTGTTTGGCGCTCTTGTCGCCGTGCATGATCAGATTGAAGTCCTGCATGCTTACCGTCTCGATCGGAATCGTCTCCGGAGCATCGTCGAACTTCGGGCTGCGGGAAAAGGACACAAATGCCAGCACGAGCAAGGCTGCGTGCGCGGCGCTCGAAGCGATGTAGCCGGGCTTTCCCGATGCGTCCATCGAAGCTCAATTTTTGCTCGGCTCGGTCACGAGAGCGACCCTCTTGTACCCAGCCGTGGTGATGATCGACATGACTTCGGCGATCTTGCCGTAGTTCACGTTGTTGTCGCCGCGCACGTAGATGCGCTGGTCGAATCCGTCGTGTGCCGCGTCCTTCAGCTTGTCGGCGAGTTGCTCGATCGCCACCGGATCATCCATGAGATAGATCGTGCCTTTCTCGTCGACCGTGATCGATAGCGGCTTTTGCTCGATGTTGAGCGCCGAGGCCTTGGTATGCGGCAGATCGATCGGCACGCCGGTGGCGAGCAACGGCGCAGCGACCATGAAGATGATGAGCAAGACGAGCATCACGTCGATGAACGGCGTCATGTTGATCTCGCACATGGCTTTGTAGCGGGGAACGCCGCGCCGATGCCGGCCGCCGCTACGAGTCGACGTTGCGATAGTCACGGCCATGCGGTTACCCCCCAATCAAACGCGAATCCTCTCCCATTGGGAGCGGGTGGCCGGCCGAGCCGGCCGGGTGCGGATTACAATCTCGCAATTCGAAAACATGGCAACCCCTCTTCCGTCCTGCTCGGCAGGCACCTTCTCCCAAAGGGGGAAGGATATTGCGCGATCTCAGGCCGCGCGATCGCGCGAGCCGTGCTGATCGATCTGCCGCGACAGGATCGCGGAAAATTCATCGGCGAACCCTTCGAGCTGTGCCTGTTTCTTTGCCACGTCGGCCTGCAGCTTGTTGTAGGCGATAAGCGCCGGGATTGCCGCAAAGAGCCCGAGCGCGGTCGCAAGCAGCGCCTCGGCGATGCCGGGAGCGACGATGGCCAGCGACGTATTTCTCGACGC
>JASHSW010000047.1 GCA_030038595.1 Methylovirgula sp. | reverse complement strand
CGAAGCGTCGTGGGAGGATCTTCGCGTATTCCTCGTCTGCGCGCACAACGGAAGCTTCCGCAAGGCGGCCGAGACGTTGGGCGTTACCAACACGACCGTCATGCGCGCGCTCGACCGGCTGGAGACGCAGCTCGGCTTCAAACTTTTCATCCGCCATCAGGCCGGCCTGCTGCCCACCGAAGAAGCACGCGATATCCTCGAAGACGTGCGCCAGATGGAGCGGCTGAGCTTCAATGTTTTCCGACGCGCCGCGCAGAGTGCCATCAATCCGTCCGGTATCGTGCGCATCGCGGTGACCGAAGGCGTCGGCACGTATTGGATCATGCCGAAGCTCATCGAGTTTCAGGGAACCTACCGGCTGCTGACCATCGACTTGCGCTGCGCCATGGAACAGGCCGATGTGGCGCGTCTTGAGGCGGACATTGCGATCCAGTTCGATAAGCCGGTGCGTCCCGACTTGATCGTGACGCGTCTTGGCCGTCTTCACGTCTATCCTTTCGCGTCGGAAGAATATGTGCGCGTTTGCGGCTTGCCGAAGACGGTCGCGGAAATGCGCCAGCATCGCATCGTGCAGCAGGTCGCGCCGCAACTCGATGAGAACGCCTATACGCGGGCGCTTGGCATCGATTCGGTGGCGGGCATTATCGGCATCCGCACCAATTCGAGTACCGCAACCCTCTATGCGGTCGAGCGTGGTGCCGGGATTGGCATGCTGCCGACCTGCGCAATCGCGCTCGGCGCGCCGTTGGTTCCGGTCGATGTCGGCATTCGACATCATCTCGATCTTTGGCTCACCTACCATCCGGACTTCAAGACGTCGGAGAAGCACATCGTCGTCGTGGAATGGCTGCGGCGTGTTTTCGACGACCGCGCCTATCCGTGCTTCAAGGACGAGTTCATTCATCCCAACGATCTCGTCAAGCTGATGGCGGATGCGGTGCCGTCGATGGGTCTGCGCGGTTACGCCGCCCCGGTACCGTTTCACGTTGCCGATTAGCTAGTCGCGCGCGCCACGCGTCAAAAACGGCCGCATGCCTTCACGCGCGAGCTCGTCGGCGCGTTCGTTCATCGGATCGCCGGCATGCCCCTTCAGCCAATGCCAGACGATCTTGTGGCGACCTGCCGCGGTCTCGAGCCGCTGCCAGAGTTCGGCGTTTTTCACCGGCTTTTTATCGAAGGTTTTCCAGCCGTTGTTCTTCCAACCGTCAAGCCACGCGGTAATGCCGCCGCGCAAATAGGCGGAATCCGTGTAGAGGTCGATTTCGCAAGGGTGCCGCAAAGCCTCAAGCGACCGAATTGCAGCGGTCAGCTCCATGCGGTTGTTGGTGGTCGCCGCTTCGCCGCCCGAGAGTTCCTTGCGGCGTCCGTCGAAGAAGAGCACCGCTCCCCAGCCTCCGGGACCCGGATTTCCCGAACAAGCGCCATCGGTCCAGATCGCCACGCGCTCGCTCAAAGCTTCAATCCGAGATCGCGCGGGCTCTTGCTGCGCTGGTGGAACCGCAGCCGCTTTACGTATTCGAGCGGGTCCTTGGGCCGCACCAGCGCACCGGGTGGCACATTCAGCCAATCGACGAGCCGGGTGAGCGCGAAACGCAACGCCGAACCGCGCGCCAGTACAGGCAAAGCTTCGATCTCTTCAGGCGCAAGTTTGCGCATGGTTTGATAGGCCTCGATCAAGGCGATGCTCTTCGTGACATTGAACGAGAAGTCCGGCTCGAAACACCAGGCATTGAGGCAGACCGCCAGGTCATAAGCCAAGAAGTCCGTGCAGGCGAAATAGAAATCGATAAGGCCGGAGACTTTGTCGCCGAGAAAGAGAACGTTGTCGGGAAAGAGATCGGCGTGGATCGTGCCGCGCGGCAGACCCCGCGGCCAGGAGCGTTCGAGGAAGGCGAGCTCGGCAGCGACGAACGAGACGAGCCCGGTCTGCACCTCCTCGGCGCGGTCTCCGGCAAGCGCAAAAAGCTGCGGCCAGGCGGGAAGCGACAGCGCGTTCGGCCGGCTGCCGCGAAAATCGGCTCCGGCGCGATGCAATTGACCGAGCGCCGCACCGAGCGCCGCGCATTGCCGCACGCTCGGACGGCGGCTCGATACGCCTTCCAGGAAGGTGACGATTGCCGCCGGTCGGCCGGCGAGCCTGCCAAGCATTTTCGCCGACTTCGTCTTCACGGGTTGCGGACAGGTAAGACCGCGCGCCGCGAGGTGTTCCATCAAGGTCAGAAAGAAGGGCAGGTCGGCGGCGGCAACGCGCTTTTCGTAGAGCGTCAGGATGAAAAGCCCCGCTTCGACCTGCAGCAGGAAATTGGAATTTTCGACGCCTTCCGCGATGCCTTTAAAGGCGAGCAATTTGCCGAAGTCGTAGTCGGCAAGGAAAGACTCGAGCTCAAGGTCGGAAATTTCCGTGTAGACGGCCATGATGTTATCGCGGCTAAGCCGCGTTTTCCTCGCGCTGCTTGGCATTCGCGGCGGGCTGCTCCAGCACGACCGGCAAGGTTTCCGGGCGAATGACGCCGCAGGAGACGATGAGTTTGACCGCCTCGTCGGGACTGAGCGCCACTTCGATGACCGCGCTCGCCGGCAGGAAGACATAAAATCCGGTCGTCGGATTGGGGGTGCAAGGCAGGAACACAGAGACGTAGGGTTCACCGATCGGCGGAAGTTTTGCCGCGACCGTATCGGCGGGCGGCACCGACAGAAAGACAAGCGTCCATGTGCCTTTGGCCGGGAATTCGATCAATCCAACCTTGCGGAACGACGTGCCGGATTGCGAGAACAGCGTCTCGAATACCTGTTTCACGCTCTTGTAGATCGAGCGGATGATCGGCATTCGTCCGAGAATCGCTTCGCCGAGCGCGATCAAGCTGCGCCCGGCGAGGTTGGCGGCGAGGAAGCCGAGTAGCGTGAGGCCAAGAAAGGCGACGATTACGCCCAAGCCGGGGAGCGGGAAGGGCAGATACCTGTCCGGCCAAAAGCTCGCCGGCACGAGTTTCTTCACCCATTCGTCGACCGTGTCGACAAACCACCAGACGATGTAGACCGTAACGGCGAGCGGACCGGCGACCACGATTCCAGTCAAGAACCAGTTGCGAATACGTCCGCCGATGCTCGTGCCGCGCGAAACGCGGCCCGGCTCGCCGCCCGGCTGTTCGGCAAAGAACTGCGTCATGGTTCGACTCAAGCTTCAAAACCTCATAGCAGGACGCGAGTATTTGCGGCGAAAAAACCACCCCAGCGCGCCGTACCCGTGCGCGCATCGGTGTTTTCTTAGTCTACAATTTCCATCAACTATTTATTCGCGCACGTTGCGAGAAAAAAGCGACCGTCTGCTGCCGATTTTGCAGGCAACCTGCCGCAAGACGCGTGACATTGCGTCACGTCTAAGCTAAAAATCCTGCCGCCATCCGAAAGGGCCGTTCTGGACCTCCGGCATGCGCACTGTCCAAGTCGTGGGAGGAACCCTTTTCCTCGAGAGCCGGGCGTATCCCGCCCCTTTCCTGAAGAGGAAAGCGCCCGAGGGAAGGTCTAGGACGAGGGAGTGAGAAGGCGAGGCGGAATCCGCCTCGCCTTTTCCTTTGCTACGGCTTTGTGTTCGAGCATCAGCCTGCATTCCCGTATCGTTTCGCTCGCGCCCGTCTTACCTATTCTCGCCTGCCGCCCAGCCGCGTTTCGTCTCGGCACAAAATTCGGCGAGTTTGCCGGCCGCGACCGCCGTTCGAAGCCCCGCCATCAGGTCCTGATAATAGGCGAGGTTGATCGCGGTAAGCGCCGTCATGCCGAGGATCTCACCGGCTTTGGTGAGGTGGTGGAGGTAAGCGCGGGAAAAAACCCGTGCCGCTTCGCACGACGATTGCGGATCGATGTACCGCGGATCGGCGGCGTATTTGGCATTGCGCAGGTTGATGCGGCCGTGGCGGCTGTACACAAGCCCGTGGCGGCCGGCGCGCGTCGGCAGCACGCAGTCGAACATGTCGATGCCGCGGCGGACGCACTCGAGGAGATCGTCGGGAGTTCCGACTCCCATGAGGTAGCGCGGCGCCGCCTCGGGCAGATGCGGCAAGCTCGCCTCGATCACCGCCAACATGGTCGCCTGCGGCTCGCCGACCGCGAGGCCGCCGAGCGCATAGCCGTCGAAGCCGATCGCAACGAGCGCTGCGGCGCTCGCGGCGCGCAAATGCATGCTTTCGCCCCCTTGCACGATGCCGAAGAGCGCTTGCCCGGGGGCATCGCCGAAGGCGCGTTTGCTGCGCTCGGCCCAGCGCAGCGAGAGCCGCATGGCGCGTTCGACTTCGGCCTCCGGCGCCGGTAGCCGCACACATTCGTCGAGCTGCATCTGGATATCCGAGCCCAAAAGACGCTGGATCTCCATGCTACGTTCCGGCGAGAGATGATGGCGCGTGCCGTCGATGTGTGACTGGAAGGTAACGCCGGCTTCGTCCACCTTGCGCAGCTTCGCCAACGACATCACCTGGAAGCCGCCGGAGTCGGTGAGGATCGGCCACTGCCAGTTCATGAAACGATGCAGACCGCCAAGCTCGGCGATGCGTTCGGCGCCCGGCCGCAGCATCAGGTGATAGCAATTGGCGAGGATGATGTCGGCACCGAGCGCGTGCACATCTTCCGGATACATGGCTTTGACGGTCGCTGCCGTGCCGACCGGCATAAATGCCGGCGTGCGGATGCCGCCGCGCGGCGTCGAAATCATGCCCGTGCGCGCCGCGCCGTCGCGATGTTGAATTTCGAAGGCGAAGGACACGTCATCCCCCCGGGAAGAGCAGACAGGCGTCGCCATAGGAATAGAAACGATACTTTGCATCGATTGCGTGCCGGTAGGCAGCTTTCATCGTCGCAAGCCCGGAGAAAGCCGCAACCAGCATGAACAGCGTCGAACGCGGCAGATGGAAATTGGTGAGCAGCACATCGACGGCTTTGAATTTGTACCCCGGCGCAACGAACAAGGCCGTCTCGCCGCGGAAGGCGGCAATTGTTCCGTCCTCGCGCGCTGCCTGCTCAACGAGCCGCAGCGCGGTCGTGCCGACCGCGACGATGCGGCGGCCTTCGGCGCGCGCCTGATTGATCTGCGCCGCCGCGGGCGGCCGGATCTCGCCCCACTCGGCATGCATTTGATGGGCTTGCGTTTCCTCGACTTTTACCGGCAAAAAAGTTCCCGGTCCGACATGCAGCGTAACGCGCACGATCTCGATGCCGCGTGCGCGGAGCGCGCCGACCAGGTCCGGCGTGAAGTGGAGGCTCGCGGTCGGCGCGGCGACCGCGCCGCGGCGACTGGCAAAGAGGCTTTGGTAATCGCTCGCATCGCGCCCGTCCGGGGCGCGCTTTGCGGCGATGTAGGGCGGCAATGGCATGTGCCCGAGGACGTCGATCGCCGCGTCCAGCTTTTCCCCCGCGACCGCGAAGTGCAGCAAAACTTCGCCCTCTTCATGCTTTTCGAGCACCTCGGCTTCGAGCGTCGCGCCATTGCGTGCGAACTCGATTTTTTCGCCCGGTTGCAATTTCTTCGTGCCCTTTGCGAGGGCAAGCCACTGCGTCGGGGCGATGCGCTTGTGCAGCAAAACCTCGATTTTGGCCCGGGTCGCGGCGCGCCGCCGATACCCCAGGAGGCGAGCGCGAATGACCTCGGTATCGTTGACGATGAGGAGATCGCCCGGACGGAGAACATCCGGAAGCTCGTGTATCCTCCGGTCATCGAATTTCTTCTCGGCCAGCGGGCGAACAACCAACATCCGGGCCGCGTCGCGCGGCACGATAGGCCTCAGCGCGATCCGTTCGGGCGGCAGATCGAAGTCGAAGAGGTCGACGCGCATGAAACGGGCTGATTCTCCATAGCTTCGAGACGCACGCCCCTCAGCAGGAGGGCTGCTCACCCTTCAGCATGGGTCCCTTCACCCAGTGGTGCGAACGAAGCGGGCCTCGAACGGGCTCGGCGCTTCGGCGTTTTCAGCTCACCGTCGCGGAAATGATCTTGTCCGGGTCCTTCACTGGCTCGCCGCGCTTGATCTTGTCGACATTCTCCATGCCCGAGATCACCTTGCCCCAGACCGTATATTTGCGGTCGAGAAACCGGGCGTCGCCGAAACAGATGAAGAATTGCGAATTGGCGGAATCGGGGTTTTGCGCGCGCGCCATGGAGCAGGTGCCGCGCACATGCGGCTCGGCGTTGAACTCGGCCTTCAGATCCGGATAGCGCGAGCCGCCGGTGCCGGTGCCGTGCGGGCACCCTGTTTGCGCCATGAATCCGTCGATTACCCGGTGAAAAACGATACCGTCATAGAATTTCTCGCCGACCAGCGTCTTGATGTGGGCGACGTGGCCGGGCGCGAGATCGGGACGCATCTCGATCACAACCTTGCCCTGGGTCGTGTCGAGCGTAAGCTTGTTGCCGGTCGCAGCCATGGCGAAACTCCTCCTGGACTTTGGTTGGCCCCTGCAATAATCGAAGCGGTGGGCGAGGTAAACTTGGCGTTCCTGCCGGGTTGCAAGCTCCGGCGCGGATGCCCAAGCTTGGAGCGCCGGTCCTGGCCCCCACTTGCTGAGGTCAATATGGCCGATCTGCCCGCTGCTTCTTCCGATCTCGGCCAAGCGCCGCCGGCGACCCGCCGCGATTTCCTCTTCCTTGCAACCGGGGCGTTCGGGATCGTCGGCGCCGCGGCGGCGATCGTGCCGCTGATTTCGCAGCTCGAGCCAGACGCCTCGACGATAGCGGCGGGCGGTCCGATCGACGTCGATCTGAAAAGCGTGGCACCGGGTCAGATGATTATCGTGCGCTGGCGCTCGCGCCCGATCTTCGTCGTAAACCGCCCCGCCAAACTGCTCGCCACGTTGCAGAGCCCGCAGCTCGTCGCTCTTCTATCCGATCCGAATTCGCGGAATCATCAGCAGCCGGAATATGCCGACAATTGGCATCGCTCGATCAACCCGGAATACGGGGTTCTCGTCGGCATCTGCACGCATCTCGGCTGTATCCCGGAGTTCTTTCCGAACCCGAGCGCCACCACGCCGACGGCCTCATGGCCCGGCGGCTATTTCTGTCCTTGTCACGGCTCGAAATACGATCTGGCGGGGCGCGTCTTCAAGGGCGTCCCGGCCCCCTACAATCTGCCCGTGCCGCCGTATCATTTCGTGAACGCAACGACGCTAAGGATCGGCGAAAATCCGCCGGGCAGCACGTTCGATTTCGATTCGATCATCCAGCTCTGAGGGGCGCGCCGGCTATTTGGCATCGGCGGCGAGCTGCATCTTCACGATCTTGTCGGGATCGGTCACCATGCCGTTGTTGTCTTTGTCGCCTTTCTTGATTTTGTCGACGACGTCCATGCCGGAGATCACCTGGCCGAAGACGGTATAGTGGCCGTCGAGGAAGTCGGAATCGGCGAGGCAGATGAAGAACTGCGAATTGCCGGAATTCGGGTCTTCGGCGCGTGCCATGCCGACGGTGCCGCGCTTGAAGGGCGCATTGGAGAATTCGGCCGGCACATTGGGCAGATCGGATCCGCCGGTGCCGGTGCCGGTCGGATCGCCTGTCTGCGCCATGAATCCGTCGATCACCCGGTGGAAGACGAGGCCGTTGTAGAAGCCGCGCTTCGTGAGCGTCTTGATCTGCGCCACGGTCTTCGGCGCGAGATCGGGGCGCAGCAGGATGGTGACGCGGCCGTTCTTCGTGTCGAGATAGATCGTGTTTTGCAGGTCCGTCGCGGCGGCGAGCTGGGTTGCGAAGAAAGTGAAGGCGAGGGCGAAGAGAAGACTGCGCCGGTTCGATTTCATGATTCATCCCTGGGAGTTTTGCGCATTTTTTCGGAAAGGGCGGCAGCCACGATATCGGGAACAAAACTCGATACGTCGCCTCCGAGCAAAGCGATCTGCCGGACCAATGTTGCCGCAATATGGCGGACGCCGGGCGAAGCAGCGAGAAATACGGTGGGAATTTCCGGCGCCAACATGGCGTTCGCGCCGGCCATTTCCATCTCGTAGTCGAGGTCGGTGCCGTCGCGCAGGCCGCGCAGCAACAGGGTCGCGCCGGCTTCCCGCGCCGCCGAGACGGCGAGGCCGGAAAAAGTCAGGACCGAAAGCTTGCAGGAGTGTGCGCCGGCAAGGTTGGCGCAGACACGGCGCACGAGCTCGGCGCGTTCCGCGGCGGAAAAAAGCGGCGCTTTGTCAGGATTTGCGCCGATCGCCACCACGAGCTCGTCGCAAAATCGTGCGGCGCGCGTGATGATATCGACGTGGCCGTTGGTCAGTGGATCGAACGTGCCGGTGTAAAACGCCTTGCGGATCATGCGCTCTGTCTAACCGAGCGGGGAGGCGCGGGCAAATTTGGACCTACTATTTCGTCTCCCCGCAAGCGGGGGGAGGGAGGACGCCCGGTCACTGTTTCACGCTTCACCCGTCTCGCCACCGCCTTCATCCTCTTCGCTGATCCTTTCGACGCCGACGACGCGTTCGCCGTCCGCGGTGTTGAAGACGATGACGCCTTGCGTGCTGCGGCCGGCGACGCGAATGTCTTCGACCGGGCAGCGGATTAGCCGGCCGCCGTCGGTCACCAGCATGATTTCGTCGTTTTCTTCGACCGGCATCGAAGCGACAAGCAGCCCGTTTCTTTGGTTGACCGCCATGGCGACGATGCCCTTGCCGCCGCGCCCGGTGATCCGATATTCGTAGGAAGATGTGCGCTTGCCGTAGCCTTTCGAGGAAATCGTCAGGATGATTTCTTCCGCTGCCGACATCTGCGCGTAGCGCTCGGGCGCGAGCGCAGCGGCTGGCGCGTCCTCGCCGCCGTTTTCCTCGCTCGATGCCTCGCCGGCGGTGTCGCTCGCTCCTTCCGGCACGGTTTCGACGGAAGCCTCGCCGGCGATCGCACGGCGCATCTTGAGATAGGCCATGCGCTCGCCGCTTTCCGCCTCGATATGGTGCAGGATGGCAAGCGAGATCATCCGGTCGCCTTCGCCGAGCGCAATGCCGCGCACCCCCATCGAATCGCGTCCTTTGAAGACGCGCACGTCGGTGACCGGAAAGCGGATGCATTGGCCGTTGGCGGTCGTGAGCAGCACATCGTCGCCGTCGGTGCAGATCTGCACGTCGACGATCTCTTCGCCTGCATCGAGCCGCATGGCGAGCTTGCCCGAGCGGTTCACCTGCGTGAAGTCGGAAAGTTTGTTGCGGCGTACCGTGCCGCCGGTGGTCGCGAACATCACGTCGAGCTTGCCCCACTGGGATTCGTCTTCGGGCAGCGGCATGATGGTCGTGATCCGCTCGCCCTGTTCGAGTGGCAGGA
>JASHSW010000046.1 GCA_030038595.1 Methylovirgula sp. | reverse complement strand
GGCTGCCGCGGCTTGGAGCTGCGCAACCGGAAGAGCCATGCGCATCTTCTTTACCAGCGACACGCATTTCGGCGAGGCGCGCCGGATCAAGGTCGACCACCGTCCCTTCGCTTCCGTCGCCGAACAGGACAAGACGCTGATCGCTCGCTGGAACGCCTTGGTCAAGCCCAAGGACGAAATCTACCACCTCGGTGATTTCACCAACGCGAAAGATCCCGGGCGCGTCACCAAGCTCCTCGCCGCACTCAACGGCCGCAAACACCTCATCATCGGCAACAACGATTCCCGGGCGACGATCGCCAACAAGGGTTGGGCGAGCGTCGTCTACTACGCCGAGATCGAAGTCGCGGGAAAGCTGCTGATCCTCTGCCATTACCCGTTTCGCACCTGGCACAGCATGGGCAAAGGATCGATCAACCTTCACGGCCATTCGCACGGCAAGCTGAAGGAGGCGACCCGCCAATACGACGTAGGTGTGGACGTGTTCGATTTTCGACCGGTGACGCTCGCAACGATCCTGGCGCGGCGGCGAAGACATTTGCGAAAGAGGAAGAAAAAGCCGGCGGGAAAGCGCTGAGCCGTCCAAGCGAGATTTGGTCGCCTAGCCCGTCCCGTCCTCCTGCCTCTCGATCCCTTCGCCGAGCGCAAAGCGGGCGAAGTCTTTAAGCGCGATCGGCGCCCCGGCGGCGCCCTCGGTCTCCTTGAGGATTTGGCCGATCGTCTTCCCGCCGTGTTCGGCATGGATCGACGGCTGATCGATGAGGCAAACCTCCTTGTAGTACGTCTTGAGGCCCGACTCGATGATCTTATCGAGGACATGCGCGGGTTTGCCGGCATTCTTCTCGGCGAGCACCGATTTTTCGCGCGCCACAACGTTCGGGTCGAGCCCGGCGGCATCGATCGCCAGCGGATTCGCCGCGGCGACCTGAAGGGCGATCAACCGGGCGAGCCGGGCGAGCACCTCGGTCTTGCCGGACGATTCCAGGCCGACCAGCACGCCGATCTTGCCAAGTCCCTCGCCGAACGCGTTATGCACGTAGTGTCCGACCGCACCACGGGCGACATGCACGCGCGCCGCACGGCGCAGATTCATGTTTTCGCCAATCGTCGCGATCGCATTGGCAAGCGCCTCGGCGACGCTGCCGCCGGAGGGATAGGCGGCGCCCTTCAGCGTCTCGACATCGTTCAGCCCGCGTTTCAGCGCGACTGCGGCGATGCCGCGCACGAGCTTCTGGAACTCCTCGTTGCGGGCGACGAAGTCCGTCTCGGAATTTACTTCGATGAGCACGCCGTCGGTGCCGGATACGGCCGCCGCGACCAACCCTTCGGCGGCGATCCGCCCGGATTTCTTTGCGGCTTTCGAAAGGCCCTTCTTGCGCAGCCAATCGACCGCCGCCTCGAGATCGGCATTGGTCTCCGTCAAGGCGGTTTTGCAATCCATCATGCCGGCACCGGTCCTCTCGCGAAGATCCTTCACCATTGCCGCCGTGACGTTTGCCATCGGGTCCGTTCCTTCAAAGCCAGAGCCGCCTGCCGACGGGCCATGGCCCGCATCCCCGATATAGTTAGGCGGCGATCAAATTGCGGGCGTGCGAAATCCAGTCGTCGCGTTCGATCCGTCCGCCGAGCTTCAGGTCCTGATCGAGCTTTGCCGCGTCCTCGGGGTTCAGCGCGGCGATCTGCCAATAATGGAAGATCCCCGCGTCGTTGAGTTTCTTGACGATCTGCGGGCCGACGCCGTGCAGTTTGGCAAGATCGTCGGGCGCGCCGCGTGGCGCGGTCAAGAACTCGAACCGTTCGCTCGGCGTCTCGGCGCCGGCCGGGACGATTTCGGGCAGAACCTCGGGCGCGGGCGCCTCCTCGGCGCCGGCATCGATCCCCGCCTCGCCGCGGCCGCGCGAAATTCCATCGAGCGCGGCGCGAGCGACGAGATCGCAGTAGAGGCTGATGGCCCGCCCAGCGTCGTCGTTGCCGGGAATCGGATAGGTGATCCCATCGGGATCCGAATTGGTATCGAGGACCGCCGCGACGGGAATGTGCAGCCGCGCTGCTTCCTTGATCGCCAACTGTTCCTTGTTGCTGTCGATGACGAAGATCAGGTCGGGCGTGCCGCCCATCTCTTTGATGCCGCCGAGCGCCTTCTCGAGCTTGTCGCGCTCGCGCGACAACATCAGCCGCTCTTTCTTGGTGAGACCCTGCGCCCCGGTCTCGAGTTGCTCCTGGATCTTGCGCAGCCGCTGGATCGAAGCCGAAATCGTCTTCCAATTGGTCAGCGTACCGCCGAGCCAGCGTGCGTTGATGTAATATTGCGCGGAGCGTTTTGCGGCCGCGGCGATTGCGTCCTGCGCCTGCCGTTTGGTGCCGACGAAAAGGATGCGTCCGCCGTGCGCCACCGTATCGGAGACCGCTTTCAGCGCCTGGTGCAGCAGCGGCACGGTTTGGGCAAGATCGATGATATGGATGTTGTTGCGGGCGCCGTAGATGAACGGCGCCATTTTCGGATTCCAGCGATGCGACTGGTGGCCGAAATGCGCGCCGGCCTCGAGCAGGCCGCGCATGGTGAAGTCCGGCAAAGCCATAACGTTTCTCCGGTTGAGCCGCCGCGGAAGATCAGGCCGGCCGATGCGGACATCGGCGGACCACCGGGTGCGGACCTTGAAGCAGGACCGCGAAATCCGCGTGTGGGATGGTGGCGCTTATAGAGTGCGCAAAAACGGAACGCAAGGCAGCCGCGAACTGCGGCCGCCTTGCTCCAGACTGCGCCCGCTCGGCTTCCGGAGTCGGCAAACCCGGGACCGCGGCGCAGTTCTACTCAGCCGCGATCCCTTGCTGCTGGGCGGTCTCCGCGGCCTTTTCCTTGGTCATCCGGGCAAGCGCCTCGCGTACGCCCGCCGCATAATCGGGATGAACCTTTTGGAAGTGGCCGATCTGCCGGTCGATAATCTCCTGCGGCACGCCGAACATGGCCTCGGCGAGGTTCAAGAACAGGCGCTGCCGCTGACCTTCGTCGAAAAGGCCGAAAAGCGCCCTGACCTGCCCGTAATCGTCGTTGCCGTCGCGGTGATTGTAGCGCGTCGCGTCGCCGGAGATTTTGAGCGGCGGCTCGAGCGCCGAAGCATCCTGAACCGGGCCCTGAAACGAGTTTGGCTCATAGAAGGCGTCGGGGTTCGAACCCGGCGGGAAGAAACGCATCGCACCGTCCTTGTGATAATTGTGCACCGGAACTCGTGGTGCGTTCACCGGGAGCGCTTCGTAATGCGTGCCAAGCCGATAACGATGCGCATCGGCATAGGAGAAGATGCGCGCCTGCAGCATTTTGTCGGGCGAGAAGCTGATGCCCGGCACGACGTTCGACGGCGAGAAGGCGGCCATTTCGATCTGCGTGAAATAATTGTCGGGATTGCGGTTCAATTCGACGATGCCGACGTCGATCGGCGGATAATCCTTGTGCGGCCAGACTTTAGTGAGGTCGAACGGATTGTACGGCGTCTTCTCGGCGTCGAGCTCCGGCATGATCTGCACCTGCATCCGCCATTTCGGGAATTCGCCGCGCTCGATCGAGCCAAATAGCTCTTCCTGATAGGACTCGCGGCTCTTGCCGACGATCTTGACGGCTTCCGCATTGGTGTAATGGCGATGGCCTTGCATAGTCTTGAAGTGGAACTTGACCCAGAACCGCTCGCCGCTCTTGTTCCAGAACGAATAGGTGTGCGAGCCGTAGCCGTTCATGTACATCGGCGCCACCGGCAGGCCGCGGTCGGAGAACAGGATCGTCACCTGGTGAAGACTCTCCGGCGAGAGCGACCAGAAATCCCACATCGCGGTCGGCGAGCGCATGTTGGTGCGTGGATGACGCTTCTGCGTGTGAATGAAGTCGGGGAATTTCAACGGGTCGCGCACGAAGAAGACCGGCGTGTTGTTGCCGACCAGGTCCCAATTGCCTTCTTCGGTATAATATTTCATTGCGAAGCCGCGCACGTCGCGCTCGGCGTCGGCGGCGCCGAGTTCGCCGGCGACCGTCGAGAAGCGCATGAGCATATCGGTCTTCTTGCCCATCTTCGAAAAGACGCCGGCGCACGTGTACTTGGTGATGTCGTGCGTGACGGTCAGCGTGCCGAACGCGCCCCAGCCCTTGGCGTGAACGACGCGCTCGGGAATGCGCTCGCGGTTCTGATGGGCGAGCTTCTCGATCAGCGGATAATCTTGAAGGAGCACGGGGCCGCGCGGGCCGGCGGTGATCGAGTTCTGGTTGTCGGGAACCGGCGC
>JASHSW010000045.1 GCA_030038595.1 Methylovirgula sp. | reverse complement strand
TTTCAAGTCGATGGCGGATTTGAAAGCGTTTTTCCAGGGCTAGCGTGGGCCCAACCAACACTGCGGGCTTTGAACGGCTCCTAGTCTTGGGTTTTGCTTGCGGCGCCGAATTGAACGTAGATTTTGTTTGATTTTTCGGCGCGTTCACTTCCGGCTACTTGCGCGGCGATAGTTTCTCTTTTAAGAATGACTGTCTTTACGTCGAATCGGCAGAATTCGCGCAAGCGGCTTCTCTTGCTGGCGGGCTGAAGGTATGCGCGAAGAAGGCGTACGCATCGCACCGATCGCATCCGCAGAAACGAAGCGCCATGAGTGACACAATGAGTTCCAACAATTACATCGAGTTGGCCGCCGATATCGTTTCGGCCTACGTGAGCAACAATTCCGTCCCGGCGAGCGATCTGCCTTCCCTGATCAATGACGTGCATTCGGCGCTGCTCAAAGTGACGTCCGGCCATCCGATCGCCGCGCCGGAGACGCCCAAGCCCGCCGTTCCGGCCAAGAAGTCGATCACCAACGATTACATCATCTGCCTCGAAGACGGCAGAAAGTTCAAATCGCTCAAGCGGCATCTGCGCACGCAGTACAACATGTCGCCGGACGAATATCGCGAGAAATGGGGCCTACCGCCCGATTATCCGATGGTTGCTCCGAACTACGCCAAAGCGCGTTCCAATCTTGCCAAGCAGATGGGGTTGGGCCAGCAACGCCGCCGCAAGCGCTGACGGCACGCCGCGAGTCGCAGGCTTCTTCTTCCTACTTTCTTGAAAACCCCGAAGCCGTTTCAGGCGACGTTCGCCGCGGCGGCGCGGCGCGCCTCGGTGCGGATGCGCTCGACCATCGCGCGCACCCCGTTCGTTCGCTGCCGCGTCAAATGCGCCGAAAGGCCGAGATCCCGGAACAAAGCCTCGGCGTCGATGGTCGCAATCTCCGCGGGCGTGTGGCCTACGTAAAGCGCCAGGATTACGGCCAGGAGACCGCGCACGATATGCGCGTCGCTATCAGCGCGAAACAGCAGAATCGGCTCGCCGCGGGCCGAACCGTCAACCCGCGTCTCAAGCCACACCTGGCTCGCGCAGCCCAAGACTTTGTTGGCTTCGCAATGCGCTGCCGGATCGAGCGGCTCGAGCGTGCGGCCAAGCTCGATCAAATAGCGATAGCGGTCTTCCCAATCGTCAAGATAGCCGAAATTTTCGATGATCTCGTCAATCGTCATGCGCAGCCCAAGTTGCGCAAAGCCTCGCTAGCTTCGCCCGGAACGCTCCATAACATATTCCGGGCGCGACGAATTCTCCAGAGCCGGGCGCGGCAATTTTGGCGCCGCAAAGGCCGGACGATGCGGCGGCAGCGGCACCTCGGCTTGCGCGACGCGCTGCGGCGTGGAGGCGAGAATCTGCCGGTCGGCGCGGTCCGCGGGTTGCAAACAACCGGTCTTCAGGCAGTCCTCCAGCGCTTCGCGTTCGACAAACGAAACCGCCGTCCCGAACCAGCTCCGGGTGAGATCGCCGATCGGCGGCACGCGCCGTTCGGCGGTCGGCGCCTGGCCGCGTTGCGGCGGATTCGGTTGCGCCGAGAAGATGGTCGAGAAAACCACCGATAACCAGAACACGCAGCGGATCAGAAAGAACATCAGAACGCCTCGTTTGACCTGCCCGGCCGTATGCCACAGCATGGCGCAGGCGCATAAAATTCGTCCCATCGTCGGCGCGACAATCCGAAATTCCGCGTTCACCTTTTGCTGACCATGTTGGCCCGTACGAGCCGTAGAACCGGCAACAGGTTCTAAACCATACAAGGAGGTAGCGCCGCTGGCAGGCGCATCGCGCCGGCTTCAAAGCCGCTTTGGACCCGATGCTTAGGGTTCACTTAAGCGGGTGGCGCGAATGTGACGCAGTACGGGAAGGCGGCGTTTCGATCCGCGCGAGGCCAGCGCGGCGATTTAAAGGCGCTCCTTCACCGATGTTGCGCGGAGTGCGGCGTTTGAGTTTCGCTTTGGTGCTCGAGAAGCAAATCGCTTCGTTGGTTCATCCGACCGTCCTGACTTGCCAGGCCGAGCGGAACCGTCACGAGGCGTTCATCCTGCGCCGCTTGGCAAGCTCCGTCGCGGTGATGTGTCTTGCCCCGCTGTTTTTGGCCATCTACGGCGCCCCCGCGGTGTGGAATGCGCTGGTTTTCGTTTGGTGCGTCTTGCCGATCGGCGCCGTGGTGCTGTTGTCGCGCAGCGGCGATCTGCTGCTCGCCCAGGCCATTTGCATCCTGAGCTTCATCGGCGCCGCGGCGACGATCGCGGCCGGCGGCGGTCCCTGGGAGGTCGCTTTGGCGTGGCTCGTCCTCGCCCCGTTCGAAGGGATCCTCTCGCAGGATTTCCGGCTGGTATTTGGAGGCGGAGCATTCGCGGCGCTCGCCGCTGCGGTGCTCGCCCTTGCCGACCAGATGAACTGGATCAAGACCGGTTTCGGCGGCGGGGATGTCACGTTGTTGGTCCTGCCGGCGATCTTTTACGCGACGCTGCTCGCCTACAGTATCGTCGCGTTTCAGAAGAAGCGCGATTACTCGGCGCAACTGCGTGCCGAGCATTATCGTGCGGTCTACGACACGGTCGGTGATCTGGTCGTCCATCACGACCGCAACGGCGTCGCCGAATTCGTCAGTCCGAATTGCATGGAATTGTTCGGCCTTGCGCCCCTCGAACTGATGGGCCGCGGTCTCTTCGATCGCATCCATGTGGCCGACCGGCCGGCGCTTTTGAAAGCCGCGGCCGATGCGGCCGGCTCGCCGGATACGGTCTGCACCACGCTACGCTTACGCTGCGCTTCGCCGCCCAGCGGGAATGGCGTGCGCGGCGAGCCCGCGTTCCGTTGGGTCGAGATGCGCTCGCGCCGTTTCGTCGCGGACGGCGGCAGCGAATCGAAGGGATGGGAAAATCGAGTGGTCTCGATCTTGCGCGATGTCAGCCAATCGAAACAACGCGACGAAGAAATCGAGACGGCGCGCGCCGCGGCCGCAGAGGTCAACGTTTGGAAGGATCAATTCCTCGCCAATGTGAGCCACGAGCTGCGCACGCCCCTCAACGCGATCATCGGCTTCGCCGAAATGCTGGCCAACACCCAATTGGTGCCGCAAGATCCCGACAAGCGACGCGAATACGCAAGGATCATCCAGCAGTCCGGCCAGCATCTTCTGTCGGTGGTGAACTCGATTCTCGACATGTCGAAGATCCAGTCTGGCGTATTCGACATTCGGCCCGAACCGTTCGAGATCGCGCCGCTCATCGATCTCTGCTGCGACATGGTCAAGCTCAAAGCCAAAGAAGGCGGCGTCGAACTGGTGCGCGCCTATCCGGAGAATGTCGACGATATCGTCGGCGACAAACGCGCCTGCAAGCAGATCCTCATCAACCTCCTGTCGAATGCGGTGAAATTTACGCCGCGCGGCGGCTGCGTCAGCGTCCGCGTTCGGATCGAGGGCGCGTACATCGTCATCGCCGTCGCCGACACCGGAATCGGCATCGCGGCGCGCGATCTCGCCAATCTCGGCAACCCGTTCTTCCAAGCCGGCGCCTCTTACGACCGGCCTTACGAGGGAACGGGTCTCGGCCTTTCCGTCGTGCGCGGTCTCGTCGGTCTGCACGGCGGCACGATCTCGATCGAGAGCGAAATCGGCAAAGGAACCTGCGTCCGCGTCCGGCTGCCGCTCGATTGCCGCCGCTCCGGCGGCGGCAGCAACCGCCCCGCCAAGATCGAAACTGCCGCGTGTCGTTCCGGGCTCGAAGATCCGCGGCAATTCGGCACTGAGATGATGGTGAAGAAAATTGCGTGAAATTCTCGCCCGCAGCGATCACGATTTCCTTTTCTCCGAACCGAGAAGGAACGGCAGATCGCGCCGTCCGAACCGCCCGCGCAACGCGCTCGTGCGGTTGTTTCGGCTCGTCCAACGAGCCGCGGCCTATCCCAACCGGATTGCCGCCGCGCTCATCGCCGCGTTGGTGCTCGCGATCAGCGTCAATGCTCTGGAGCTTCAGCAAACGCGGCATCCCGCGCCGCTCTTCCATAGCAGCTTCATTACGCCGGTCGCGGCAGTGCCGGCACCCGAGAAACCGCGACGCGCTGCCGTTGCGTCCGCCGCTGTGCAATCCGATCCGATCGGACAATTGTTGCGATCGACGGCCGCGGCGCCGCAGCGCGCCGCGCCGCCGAGCGGGCAACCGGACCAGGATGCGATCGCACGGCTCTTGGAAGAGGACGCCGGACAAATTGCACCGCAACCCAGCAAGAGGGTACTCGCCGTGCAACGCGCCCTCGTGAAGCTCGGTTTCGTACTGCGGCCCGACGGTATCGACGGCGACGCGACGCGCCAGGCGATCGAGCAATTCGAACGCAATCACGGCCTGCCGGTTCGCGGCGAGCTTAGCCCGAGGGTTCTGCGCGAACTCAGCGTCCAGTCGGGCGTCAGCATCGATTAGGCCGACTGGCGTTTGCGACCCCCCGTTCGTGCCTGTAGATTGGCGGCATTCCATCCTACCGCCGAGGTACAGACATGAATTCGCCGCGCGAACCTTTCGTCAAGCCCATACCGCTCGCCGAACTCCGTCCGACCCAGATCACGGTCGGAATGCGCGAGGTGCGCGAGAAACGCAAACGCTGGCAGGAAACTCAATCCCGCAAGGGTGCGGAATTCCTTGGCAAGCATATGATGCCGGTGATCCTTGGCCCGAAAGACCGGCATTACGTCATCGACCATCATCATCTCGGTCGCGCCCTGATCGATGACGGAGTCGATCATGTTCTCGTGACCGTGGTCGCCGATTTGCGCAAATTGGAGAAGGATGCCTTCTGGATCTTTCTCGACAACCGCGGCTGGATGCATCCTTACGACGCCGCCGGGCAGCGGCGCAGCTATCAAGACATCCCGAAATCGCTAACGGATCTCGTCGATGACCCGTTCCGATCGCTGGCCGGCGAATTGCGCCAGGCCGGCGGCTATGCCAAGGACACGACCCCGTTCAGCGAATTCCTCTGGGCGGATTTCCTAAGGCGCCGCATCAAACGCAAATTGATCGAAGAGGATTTCCCGCAAGCACTCGAAAAGGCGCTGGAATTCGCCAAGGGAGAAGCGACGGATTTTCTGCCTGGCTGGTGCGGCCCGGTGATGGACGAGTAGCGCGGCGCGCCCATGCAAGGAGCGCGGAATTTCGCTGCAAAATTATGTGCGGCTCTTGATTTTGCCGCGTTGTGAATCCAAGAAATTCCCCTTCGGCTGCGGAGTCGCCAGAGCGCCCGCCGGTTTGGCTGGTAAACCCATGGCCGGAATCGTTCGCTCGATTTCGAAGGTATCGATGATGAGACCCGCATTTGCCGCCGTTCTAGGCGCCTCGATCGCAGCTTTTTCACTCGCCGCGCGCGCCGCCGATACGAAGCCGATTTCGCTCAGCCATTACGACGGCACCTATTCGATCAAGATCACGACGTCGGAGGGACCTTGCGAAAAGAGCTATCGCGGTTCGGTCACGATCACCGACGGACAGGTTTCAGCAAGCAGCGAGCCTGGCGCCAGCGTCTCCGGTCTCATCGAGGAAGACGGCACCGTCTCCTTGAGTTTCCGCGAGAACGGCCAAATCGCCAACGTCGGGGGGAAGATGTGGGCGCGGCAGGGCCGCGGTCCCTGGTCCTCGCCGACCGCCGAATGTGGCGGCTGGTGGTACGCCGAACGGCAGGGCTGATCGGCCGATCATTGCGCCGGCACGGGTGCTGGCATGGAGCTGGCCGGGGTGGTCGTTGCGCCTGGCGCTGCGGGCGCACCGGCCGGCGCTGGGCCGCCCGGCGCTGCGGCGCCCTGCGGCAAAGGCTCGGCCGTGACAGCGGTGCTCACCGGCTTTTGGCCAAGCACGGCCTGTACGTCCTCATCCTGAACCCGCGGCCGGCCGATCTGTGCGCCGATCGAGCGCACCACGTCGGGCGCGTCGGCGTAGGTGTCGTGGCCGATGAGTCCCGTCGACTCGCCGGAGAGATCGTAGACTTTGACTCCGAGGCGGGCGAGCACGGCGCGATCGCCGGGCTTGCGCGGATCGAGCGCGCCGACGCGCGGCCTGTCGCCGGCCAGGGTCTCCGAGAGCGACAAGGCCTTGTCGTGCGCCGAAATCAGCACCGAGACATGCGAAGGATCGAGCAGCCGCAATTGCTCGCGGAACACCGAAAGATCGATGTCGGGCGCAGCGAGCATGACTATGCCGAGTTTGCCGTTGAGATCGGGGCTGCCGGCGATGGCCCGCTGGCGCAAGGCCTCCATGCTGAGCCAGGTTCCCATCGAATGCGCGAGGATGTGGATCTTGCCGATGTCCGGCACTTCGCTCAGATCTTTCAGAAGGTTGGCAAGCGTGTCGCGCGACGCGGTGGCGCTTTCCCGCGCCGCCTCGTAGTCGAGGAGATTGTCGCTCGAAGGCCAGGTGAAAAGCACCGGAATGCCGCCGAAGCGCCCGTCTTCGACGATCTGCGCGAGCCGGAAGCGTGCGTCGTCGTAGCTCGTGTTGAAGCCATGCACGTAGAGGAGCACGTCGCGGTTCGACCCGATGCGGCCGGAAATATTGGTGGCGAGCTCATTGCGGAAACTCTGCTCGTCGAGTTCGCGCCGCGAGATCTCCACGAAATCTTTTGAAGGATCGGGCGCGCCGAACATGGGACGCTCGATCTCACCGACCTTATGGTGCGGCGGAACGCTCAGGATCTGCAACGAGTAATCGGCACCGTCGGCGCGCATTTGGTTGGCTCCCGGTCCCGCGTCGCTCTTGCGGGTCGAAACGACGAAGACGAGATGCGTGTGCGGTGCCGCCCCCGGCTGGCCTCCGAAGAACGATATGCCGGTTAGGGCGTTTGCCGCGCAGCCGGAGAGAATAAGCGCCACGAGCAGATGCGCCGGCCACGCCGGCCTGCACAATCCGCACAAATGGCGCCGGAGCGGCGCCGTGCCGTCCGCGTCTCCCGCGTCCGATGAAGAGCGGTATGCCATGGGCAACGCTTCAATGGCGGCGAAAGGTGACGAGAATGGGACGCCGCCGCGGCGCTCCAGGTTGCGCCTCAGGGCGCAAAGCGCCCATTGCTGCGTAAACCAAGAGGGTTAGAATGGCGTTACGCGTGCCGGCCGCTCCACTTTCCCTAACAGCTAAATTATGACTTCCATGTTGAAGATCCGCGTCGTCGCCTCGCTCGAGGAAATCGATCCAGCGGCGTGGGACGCCTGCGCCAATCCGGACAGCGCGGCGCCTGAGGACGCGCGCGGCGGCGGAGACCGAATCGAGCGCCTCAATCCCTTTCTGACGCACGCTTTCCTGAGCGCACTGGAGCGCTCGCGCTCGATCGGCGGGCGCACCGGCTGGATGCCGGCTCACATTGTCGTCGAAAAGGCCGACGCGCTCGTCGGCGCGGCGCCGACCTATGTGAAAACGCATTCGCTCGGCGAATATGTCTTCGACCACGGCTGGGCGGACGCCTATCACCGCGCCGGGCTCGACTATTATCCGAAGCTTCTGGTAGCGGTGCCGTTTACGCCGGTGACCGGACGCCGCCTGCTCGTCACACCCGAAGGCGGCGCGGCGGCGCAGGATGCGCTCGTCGCAGGTTTGCGGAATTGGCGCGAGAAGATCGACGCCTCCTCGATCCATGTTACCTTTCCGACGCGCGGCGAATGGGAAACTTTGCGCCGCGCCGGCTTCCTACAGCGCACCGGCCAGCAGTTCCATTTCATCAACCGCGGCTATGTGGACTTCGATGCCTTTCTCGCGGATCTTGCGGCGCGCAAGCGCAAGATGATCCGTCGCGAACGCAAAGACGCGCTGGCGGGCGGAATTGAAATTGAACTGCTCCGCGGCGCGGCGATCACCGAGGCGCATTGGGATGCGTTCTTTTCTTTCTATATGGATACGGGCTCGCGCAAATGGGGACGGCCGTATTTGACGCGCGGCTTCTTCTCCGAAATCGGTGCCTCGATGGCCGAGCAGGTCCTGCTCATTATTGCCAAGCGCGGTGGCCGGATGATCGCCGGCGCGCTGAACTTCATCGGAAGAGACGCGCTTTACGGGCGTTATTGGGGCGCGATCGAGGAGCATCCGTTTCTTCATTTCGAGCTCTGCTATTACCAGGCGATCGACTATGCGATCGCGCACAAACTCTCGCGCGTCGAGGCCGGGGCGCAGGGCGAGCACAAGCTGGCGCGCGGCTATACCGCGGTGCCGACCTATTCCGTGCACGAGATCGCCGATCCGCGCTTCGCGCGAGCCATCGACGCGTTTCTCGCCGAGGAGCGTCTTTCGGTCGATGAATTGCTCGAGGAATATGCGGAACTCGCGCCGTTCAAGAAGGCGTGAACTCCATTCCGACCACGCCGAAACCAGGTTCGGCAATTTGCGCCGCCGATGCGGCACGCCAAAGCGTTGATAGAATTTCAATTTGCGCTACATAGGCAGCTGCCGCGGGCAAGCGTACCTAGAGCTCGGTTCGATATCCCGCCGGGAGTGGCCCAGATCGACAATCCCAGACCTTCCGCCTCCCTTCCCCTTGCAAAATGGCGCGCAATCGCTTGGAGCACAGCGAGCGAGCGCCTTTGGCGCGCCGGGCTGGCGCTCAAATCGGCTCCGCACGGGAAGGATCGCGCCATCTACGCGGCGATCTTCGGCTTGGGCGCGCTGTTGTTCTGGCTCTCGACCAGCCACCCGTCCTGGATGCCCGTCTGGGCGCCCTGGGATTTCTCTCCGCTCCAATATCTGGCGATGGCCCTTAGCCTGTTTTGGTTCTGGCGCGGCCTGGCGCTTTCGCCGCCCGCGACGCGGCCGCCGCTTTGGCGCACGATCTTCTTTCTGCTCGGCGTGCTCGTGCTCTACGTCGTGCTGCAGACGCGGTTCGAATATTGGTCGCAGCACATGTTTTTCTTGAACCGCGTCCAGCACGTGAGCATGCATCATCTTGGCCCCTTTCTGATCGCCATCGGCTGGACGGGAGCGACGATCAAGCGAGGAATGCCCGCCAGGGCACGGCAGTTCGTCGAAAGCCGCCGGATGGTCGCCTTGGTGCGTTCGCTCCAACAGCCGCTGGTGGCCGTCTTCCTCTTCGTCGGCCTCTTCTATCTTTGGCTTATCCCGTCCGTGCATTTCCGCGCCATGATCGATCCACGGCTTTATGCGGTCATGAACTGGAGCATGGTCGTCGACGGGCTGTTGTTCTGGAGTCTCGTACTCGACCCGCGGCCGAAGCCGCCGGCGCGCATTTCCTACGGGGCGCGCGCGGCGCTGTCGTTCGCCGTGATGTTCCCGCAGATCCTTGTCGGCGCCATGCTCGCCTTTGCTTCGCGCGACCTCTACCCCTATTACGATCTATGCGGCCGTCTCTTTCCCTCCATCGGCGCGTTGAGCGACCAGAAGATCGGCGGCATCATCAGTTGGATTCCGCCGGGGATGATGAGCGTGATCGGCGTGCTGCTCGTCTTGAATGCGCTTCGGCTGCACGACGAATCAATGGAGGAGACCGACGACGCGTCTCGCCGACTCGCTGATCTGGCAAGCCGCTGGACGGGCCGCTAAGGCGCCGCGCATCGTGACGACGTTTGCGGTCAGACGATGCCCATCAACCGCGTCAGGAAATCCGGCGGATGCGCTTGCGCGACGAGTCGCTTGAGATCGGCGGTCGTGGCGGCGATGGGAGGCGGAGAGACCGCCAGGGAAGAAATCAGCAAACGCGCCGCGCCAGAGCCGTCAAAGACGTAGATCGCCGAACTATGCGTGACCTCGTAGGGGTGATCCTTCGTCGCCGGTAGAACCGAAGCGACGACGCGATAACGGCGCGTCAGCGCCGCAATCTCGTCCGGCGTACCGCGCAGCCCAACGAACTGCGGCCCGAAACTTTTCACGTATTCGGCAAGGAGCGGGAGCGTATCGCGGTTCGGATCGACCGTGACGAACAGAAAGCGAATGCGCCGCGCATCGGGCCCGAGCCGGCGCAAGATATCGGCGACGTTGCTGAGCGTGGTCGGGCATAG
>JASHSW010000004.1 GCA_030038595.1 Methylovirgula sp. | reverse complement strand
TTCCCTGGATCCTGCGGGTCGACGGACACACCGACAAGCGGCCGATCCAATCGGCGCAGTTCCACTCGAACTGGGACCTTTCCGCGGCGCGGGCCATTGCCGTCGTCGAATATCTGATCAGCAAGGGCGTGCCGCCGGATCGTCTCGCCGCCGCCGGTTTCGGCGAATTCCAGCCGATCGATCCCGGCGACAGCGAGGAAGCCTATAGCAAGAACCGGCGGATCGAGCTGAAGCTCACCGAAAAATGACGCCGCGGCGGAAAGAGCGGCGGCGATGATCGAAATGGGGGATTGGGCGAATTTCCTTGTTGCCGAAGTCGGCGCTTCGGCGGCACTGACCGGGCTGGTGGTCGTCGCAATTTCGATCAATCTTTCGCGGATTCTTTCTTTCCCGCAATTGCCTGGCCGCGCCGCCGAGGCGCTCGTCCTCCTTGGCGGCGTTCTCGTATTGGCCAGCGCCGGACTGGTGCCGCATCAGCCGATGGAGCTCTTCGGCATTGAGACATTGGTCATCGGCCTCATCATGTTTCTCGCCCCGCTCACCATCCAGGTGCGGTCTTTCAAAGCCGACATGGTTCTTTCCAAGATGCGCAAACTCATCCGCTTTTTGTTGACGGCGGGGCCAAGTCTGCCGATCGTCGGCGCAGGCCTTCTGCTGATGGCGGGTTGCGGCAGCGGGTTCTATTTGATTGCCGCGGGGGTCATTCTATCGCTGATCACGGGTGTCTTAACGACCTGGGTACTGCTGATTGAGATCCTGCGGTGAGATAGCTTGTGTGGCGCCGTGGCTTCGATGTAATGCGCCCCTCTTCCCGCTCGCGGGGAGCGGGTGGGGTGAGGCCAGGGTTGGCCGCGGTGCCGAGACGCGCCGCCTCAGCAGAGATCGCTACCGGGCCGGTAGCTCAATTGGTTAGAGCCGACCGCTCATAACGGTCTGGTTGCAGGTTCGAGCCCTGCCCGGCCCACCACGCAATCAACGTGCGAAGCGATCCGTCCATAGAAATCGCCTTCACGGATTTGTGTCGCCGGGCGCTTTCGCTTTCGAGCGCGACGCGCCGTGCATCAGCGATCCGTAGAGCTTCCGCGCCGCGCTGAACGCCTTCCAGAGCACCGGCGTCTGCTTGATTTGCCGCTTGAGCCATAATTTCGCGGCGCCCGGCACAAAGACAACCATGCCTCGCCAAGTGGCTGCGGATAAATGGTCGTAGAGTTTTTGCGTGCCGTCGCACCAATCGCGCTTGTAGGATTCGTCGCCAATCGTGAAATCAAACATCTTGAGCCCACGATCGATGGCGTAATGCAGCAGATCGTGCAGATGTGCGGCGCCGGGGCCGAAACGCGAGATTTGGCCGGCGTCGTAGCTCGCCAGCAGATGATAATAGGTGCTCCGGAAGGTCAGGCCGAGATTTACCGCTGCGACCCGCGGACCACAGTTGAGGTGACTGATATGCACCAGAGGTTTGGTGCGGGGATCGGTCGCCAAGGCTCGATAAAACTCCAGATAGCCGGGCCGAGCGAAGAGATTCCCGGCTCCCATTTGCAGCAAAGCGCGCGACTTTTGCGCGACGAGCATATCGAGCGCGGCGAGGCTCTCCTTGTCGTCGCGCGGATGCACGAGTTCGAGCGCGCCGAGTTCGGCCAGTCGGCGCAGCTTGGTGCGATCGCGCCGGCGCGTCGCCGACGAACGCTTCGCTCTATAGAAGGCGTCCCAGGTTTCCGCGAGCGGCGTCGAATAGGCGCCGCTTGGGTTTGCCGCCACCCCGAGAACCAGCATCGGATTGGGTTGCGCGCCGACAATCGCCGGCATTTTCTCGAGATGGACGAGGTCGTAACGCAGATCCGGACGAGTCTGTAACGTTTCGACGATGTGCCGCCACACTTCACAGAATGGCCGAGTGCCCAGTCTCGAGGAGAATTGCGGCGCGAGCAGCGGCGCATTGTAGTCGCAGAGATCGGAGCCGAGCCAAACGAGTTGGCGCGCCGATCTGCTCTTCCGGATGGCAAGCGGCAGAATGAACAAGACATCGCCGCCGGCGCGGCCGACGACGATTGCGGGCCGCACGTCGCTGCGGGCGCCGACGTGCCGTTGCCAGGTGGCCAACCAGTCGAAAGTTTGAAAGACGGTGCAGTCGGCCTGTTGTTCAAAGGCGCGCCAATCGCTTTCCACGTCGGGGAGATTTTCGTAGACGGCGATCTCGATCGGCGCGGGCAATGGGCTCGCGACGGAGACATACGCCTTTGCCGGCGCATCCAAATTGGCCTCCTCGTAGGAGGCAAGCTTAAGGGAGTCCGCTCTCGGCATGATCTCCCGCCTTCGTCGGGTTCGATATCCCTCACCCTAACGGGCCGGTCTCAACAGTGAGGTAAATGGCAAAGATAAAATACCGACTAACGTTAATGCCGACTGGAGCTCAGCAGAGGCCCGGGTCACGGTAATTCCCACCGGCGTTCGGCATTCGGTCTCGGCGCTACGTCTCGGCGCGGGTCGCCGCAGGAACGCTTGGCTGGGGTCCCACTCCTGAGGTCAGCCGCTCCCTGCGCCGGCGCAACGTCCCAATCGCGTATTGCGCCAGGAACTTGGCCCAACGGTGGGCGCGCCACCGTAAGCCCGGATCGACGGAGAACGAGCGCAACGCGAAGGCTTTTTCGAGGGAGAACTTGTCGCAGTCTTGTTTGACCGGGTCGTCGTAAAAAGCAGCGATCTTTTCGGCGCCCATTCCCGGCGTGGCGAGCCAACCCGGTATGTGGACGTTGCACAGCCGTTCGACGTCCGTCAGCGCTTTGCGCGCTCCGGTGCCGGCGGCCGGACAGGAAGTGGCGAAAGCATCGCCGACAAGAACGATTCCATCGCGGCGATAATTGCGCGTCGCATAAAGATCGACCGGGCGAATCTTGACCGGACCCGCGATTTCGAAATCGCCCATCAATTTCCGCAGTCCGGGCATCAGCGCAACCAAGATCTCCCGCGGCGCTGCGACGAACTGCCTGAGCCAGGGATCGTTCGCGGCGCGATAGACGAACAGATTGGCGCGCATGATCGTGCCGATGGGAAAGAGCGTGAGCAAAGCGGCGCGGTCGCTGGTGCGATCGGCGTAATAGGTCAATGCCGGAAACGCGAATTCGCGCCGGCCCATGGGTTTCGCGTCGAAGCCGATGCTGATCGAATGGCATTCGCTCAGCAGCTCGCTGCTCAGGCCGAGCATGTTGCGCAGCCCGACGTTCAGCCCGTTCGCAAGGACGATCAACCGCGCCGAGATCTCTTCCCCGTTCGATAGCGTCACGCGCTGCCGGTCGGCGCCTGTCGCCAGCGCCGTCGCCTTGGAAAAGATCTGCGTCACATCCTTCGGAATCTGGCCGCGCAGCGTGTTGACGAGGGGCGCATAGAAGATCCCGTGCTGATCGCCCGGCCGTCGATCGACGACGCAGCCGAACCGGGCAACCCACGACTCGCGGTCCGGCGTCGTCGCCCGCAATACCGCCTCGGCGAGGCCGGTCTTTCGCAAAATCTCGACCTGCGCCCCGTCCAATTTCTCGCAGCGGAAATCCTCCGGATATACCGCGTGCGGATCGACGAGGATCGCAGCGACGTCCGCATTGCCGAGCATTGCCGCGGCCAGCGAACCCGCGAAACCGCCCCCGACGATGACCACGTCCGTGTTCCGCATGCGCTTCGCCTCTAACGCCAGTGCAACAGGGGGCTGTGATAGATCGCCTTGGCACACTTGCGCAGCTTCAATTTCAACGCCTGCAGGTGGCTGAGCACGGCAAAGACCGGCGAGGGTCCGGGCCGCGCATCGAACCAAAGCCGCGCGATTGCGGCGCGCTCCGTCCACGCGGCCATGTAGCCGCATTCGTTAAAGGCGCAGGAATCCACGTAGTCGATGCCGGCATCGGCCAGCAACGCCGCCGTATAGTCCTCGAGCAGCAGCATGCCCGGCGAGAAGTCGGCCAAGCCCTCGTCGTAGGCCGTCTTCCAAGTGAAAGCAGCCGGCCCGGCGCGCAGCACGATCTGCATGCTGACGGGCCTTGCATCGAGGTTCAGCGTATAAATATGTGCGCGGCCTTCAGTGGCCAGCGCAGCGATCATGGCGCGGGCGAAGTTCGCATCGGATGCGCGGGAGAGCAAAGCGGTGCGCCTGCGGCCCTTCCAGCCTGCCGCCTCAAGCGCAAGGAACTCTTCGAACGTCTGCCGAACCGCCTCCGCTTCGGTGACAACGCTGAGCTGGAGCGCGCCTCTGTTCGCCAACCGACGCCTGTGCTGACGCAATTTCTTGCGGCTCGAACTCGAAAGCGCACCTTCCAAATAGGATCTGCCGTCGAGATCGGAGGCAAGCTTCGGACGTAGCCATTGCGCGAAGACGCGCGACGGACTGCCGCGCGCGGCGAGCACGCGGATGAGAGCCGCCGTCGTGGACGTGTCGGCGCCCATGCACTCAAGGCAGACGATCTTGGGCAGGGTCGCGTCGGCGGAAATATGCGCGAGCATGGCCGCGAGCACGTTGTCGAGACAGTCTCGGTCGATTACCGGACAGGCAAGATAACCATGCGGCATCGGCGGAGCGGTCAGAATCGATACCGGGAAAGCCGATCGCCATGCGCGTCCAATCGCGAAAGCCCAAAGGCCGACAAGCCGGGGGCGTGGGGCATCCCTTCGCCATACCAGAAGAGCGCAGGTGCGAGCCGGATAAAATTGACCGGCAAGCCGGATAAGCGCCGGATTCATGAAGGCATTGGCAGTATCGGCGCGCGCCAGCAGATCCTCCCAGTTGGACCGAAGCCTTGAAAGCCGGGTGCCCGAGGCGAGTTCGACCGCAAGCGCTGACAGTTCGGGCTGCGGCGCGTTCGGCGCGCGCGGCAGCCAGTTTTCCAGGCTCGGCGTTTCGGTCCGCGGCGCGCGTAATGCGTCCTCGGCATGCGCCAGCGCGCCCGGCGATGTGAAATCGCGTAACAAGGAACCTCCCGATCGTTCCGCCGCCCAGAGCCTGCCGCGCTTTACGACGAAAACCGTTCACAACCCATTAGGGAGACCGCAGAAATCAGCGCGATCGTTTGCAAACGATTAAGGGTGCGGAGCGGGAAAAACTGCGTTTACCACGGCCGATGCCGGGGATCGGCAGGAATACGACCGCAGCTTTGGGCTTGCTCGGCTTGACCTTGCTCACCATATTCGAAGGATTCCAGCGGCCTGCGGCCTTGACCCGGCAGATTGGGAGCCAGCGATGTTCATCGAAACCGAGGCGACGCCGAATCCGGCGAGCTTGAAGTTCCTGCCCGGCCGCGCCGTGATGCCGGCCGGCACGCTGGAGATCCGCAGCGCGGCGGGCGCGGCGCAATCGCCGCTCGCCCAAGCGCTCTTCGAAATTTCCGGCGTATCCGCCGTCTATTTCGGCGCCGATTTCATCACCGTGTCGAAGAGCGCCGGCGAATGGCCGGAGCTCAAGCCTGCGATCCTCGGCGCGATCATGGAACACTTCGTCTCCGGCGCGCCGCTGCTCGCCGAAGGCGTGGTCCCCGATCCGCAGAACGAGCCCGACGAATTCTTCGCGCCGGAAGATGCCGATACCGTCGAGACCATCAAAGAGCTCATCGAGACGCGCGTGCGCCCGTCGGTCGCCGGGGACGGCGGCGACATCAAATTCCGCGGCTATCGCGAAGGCGTCGTCTATCTGGCCATGAAGGGCTCGTGTTCCGGGTGTCCGTCGTCGACCGCGACGTTGCGGCACGGGATCGAGAATTTGCTGCGCCATTACGTGCCCGTCGTCCACACGGTCGAACAGATCTGACGCGTCGCAGGCATGACGGAGATGAAGATCCTCGCCATCGATACCGCCCTCCAGGCGGTTTCGGCGTGCGTCTATGAAAGCGGCGCGGCGGCGCCCGAATCGGCGGAGACAATCGCCATGCAGCGCGGCCATGGCGAAGCGCTGATGCCGCTCATCGATCGGGTGATGGCACAGATCGACGGCGGTTTTTCGGCATTGGGGCGCATCGCGGTGACGGTCGGGCCGGGCTCGTTTACCGGGCTCCGAATTGGCATTGCCGCGGCGCGGGCAATCGGCATCGCATGCGACATACCCGTGGTCGGCGTCTCGACGCTCGCGGCGCTTGCGGCGCCGTTAATTCTCGACGAGAAACCGGGTCTCGTCGCCGCAGCCATCGATGCCGGACGCGGCAACGTCTATTTCGCCGCCTTTGGGCCGGAGGGACGAGTGATCGTCGCCCCGCGGATGATGCCGGCGCGCGATGCTGTCCGCTTGCTCGGGTCGGGGCCGGTCCGCATGGCAGGATCGGGCGCGCCGATGCTCGCCATCGAAGCTTGGTCGGTGCATTTGAGCGCCGAGGTGGTCGG
>JASHSW010000044.1 GCA_030038595.1 Methylovirgula sp. | reverse complement strand
TCGCTTTTCTGAAAATCGTGCTGCGTGCCGGCTTCAATCGAGAATGAAGCCGAACCGTCCTTTGAAGTTTTTGACCGCCTCGGGGTTATTGGGAGAGGCATAGAGTCGATTGATACGGCCGAGCAGCCAGGCTTGCGGATCGCTCGAATCGGCAAACCCGTCGTCGGGCTTGGGGAGGGCGCTGGCCGTCGTCGCTCTGACGAGATAGGGCGTCACGACGATCAGCAATTCCGTCTCTTCCTTCTGGTAATCGCGCGAGCGAAACAGCGTGCCGAGGATCGGCAGGTTCATCAGCCCGGGGAATCCGTTGATGACCTGCTCCGTCGTCGTTTCCAGAAGACCGGCCGAGGCGATCGAGCCGCCTGATGGGATTTCGACCGTCGTCTCGTTCTTGCGGGTGCGCAGACCAGGGACGATCACGCCCTGGATGTTGACGGAGGTCTGATAGTCGAGCTCGGTCACTTCGGTTGCGAGATGCAGCAGAATGCGCCCTTCGGACAGGACGATCGGCGAGAAGTTCAAGGTGATTCCGTAGGGCTGGTAGGTCGCTCCGCCCGGGCTGCAGTTCGTGACCGTGCCGTTGGTCGAGCAAACCGGGGCGCTCGGGATCGGCACTTCGCCGCCGACCGTAAATTTCGCACTCTCTCCAGAGACTGCCGTGACCGTCGGCTCGGCGAGCGTATGAGCGACGCCGTAGCGCTCGAACGCCTGCAGCGTCGCGTTCACCGTGTTGCTCGGATTGCTGAGGGTCAGCCCAGATGTTTGGCCGCTCGCGGACTCGGCGATATTCCCATTGATTCCAAAGGGATTATATTGCGTGAACGGGCCCCAGGTAGCTGACGTCAAGCCAAGCTGTTTGGCGATGTCGCGGCGGATCTCGGCGACGCTGACTTTGAGCATCACTTCGTCGCGGCCGCGAATGATCAAGGAATTGACGACAAGGTCCTGTGGACCCGTGCTGCCGGTGAGATTCTTGACGAAACCTTGGGCGATGTCGTCGGCGCGCTGCGCCTCCTCCGGCGAATCGACCTCACCGTTTAGAATAATCGTGTCATTGACCGTCCGGGTGACGATGTCGGAATTGGGCAGGGCGTCTTTCAGGATCTGATCGAGTTCGCCGACGTCACGGCCGATGCTGATCTGGAGAGCGGCGATCTGCCGGCCTTGCGCGTCGAGCGCAAAAACAGTGGTTTGGCCGTTCTCGATACCGATAATGTAGAGCTTGCGCGCCGAACGCACGACGGCGTTGGCGACTTTCGGGTTGCCCACAAAGATTTCCGCCGCGTCCTGCGGCAGATCGACAATCACCGATTTGCCGACCCCCATCGAGATGTGCCGGGTGATCGCCGGATCGCTGCCGGCTTCGATCTGCGGCGCCGATTGCGCGAACATGCTTTGCGAGGGCGCCGCGACGAGAAGACTTGCCGCCAGTCCGCAGACGACCCTCGAGGCACGGCTTTTCATGCGAAGTTTTCCTTGAGCGGTCACATTCACAGGCGGCATCCGGTTTCAATAGGCTTGAGTCGAGGTCGGAACGCTAAAAGGCACGATCGTCGGTACGCCGAAGCGCACGATGGTCATGTCGGTGTCTTCGGACTGCTTTGCGGGCGGAGCGTCGGTGCTCTCGTCGGCCACGCTGCGCAGGCTGAGGTATAATTGGCCTACCCGTTGCGCCAGCACGATTTTCTCGGCTTGGGGCGGAGTGAGCTCCAAAGTCGCGTTAGATCCGGCGACGGACTTCTCGCCATGTTGCTCGTCGTTCGAGCCGATCGCGAGAACCTTGATGTTGTGCAGAATTGTCTCGCTCGCCAATCCGTCGCTGCCGCTTCCCGCCGCCGCTTGATCCTTGAACGTGTGGATGACGTCGACACGGTCGCCGGGCTGGATGAAGCCGCCCGCGGTCGTCGAGCCCCCTTGGTCGATGTTGATCGCGATCGCGCGCAGTCCCGGCGGCAGCGTCGCCGCCATGGAACAGCCTTGACCGGGCGGGCTCAGAATGTCGGCTCGCAGCGGCACGCCCGGACCAACCTTGTCGCGGATGCAGAAGCCCTTGAAACGGGCGATTGCATCGGGGTTGTCCGCTTGGCGGATGACGCCCGGGGGGACCTCGTTTTTGGGCCAGGGTTGCCAGCGCAGATCGCCTTCCTGCACTTCGCCCGTGATTTGCTTCGCCGCGACGAGAACTTCGTCCATCCGCACGCTCATGGGGGCGACTACGACCTGTCGCACCGGCGGCGGCGGCTTCGATCCGGCGACCATCCATGCCGCTCCGAGCCCTGCCACGAGCGCGGCGGTGAGGATCACGATGCGAGCTGGTTTCATGCGGAACTCGTTCGGCGCGCTGCACGGTTGCGGGCGCTTCGATACGAGCATGCAAACGTCAAATTAAGGTTAACCGAATATATCCAATTCGATCCCGGCGGCGTTCGCGGCGCTCCGAGGGCGCGCTTCAACTGCCTGCGGCGCAAAGCCATATTCGCGTTTCCGGGTAGAGAATGAGCCCGGCGAGCGCCAGCGCTATGCCGTAAGGTACGCCGCTTTGCCGATCGTGCAGCCTGGCGATCCATTGCTGGCGCGCCAGGAAGCTCGGCAGGGGCCAGCGCCGCGCCGCCAATATGAGCAAGGTGAGCGCGCCGCCGAGCAGTGCGGCAATTAGCCCGTAGTCGGCGAGATGGTCGAACCCGAACCACAGGGCGGTGGCGGAGGCGAGTTTGGCGTCGCCGCCGCCGATCCAGCTGCGGCTGAAGAAAAAGAACGTCAGGAGAAGCACGCAGAGGCCGCAGGCGGTGTGCAGTCCGATCTCTTTGAGAGGCACGCCGAGGGCCAGCGCCAAAGCGAAGAAGGCGGTAACAAGGACGATCGAAACGAGGTTTGAGATCGCCATCGTGAATAGGTCTGAGAAGGCGGCGAAGACCATCAGCGCCGGAAACAGGAGCGTCGCAATAACGAGCATGGGTAGTTCCGAAT
>JASHSW010000043.1 GCA_030038595.1 Methylovirgula sp. | reverse complement strand
GTGCCGCAGCCGCGTTTCTTCGGCGGTCTCGTCGAAACGCGCCGATTCGATGAATCGGTCGGTCCAGGTACAGAGATCTTCGGCGTGCCGCGGCGAACGGGCGTTGTTCTCGTTGAAGGCGCGCGCCGCGACGAGCAATGGATCCTGCCGCCGCTCTGCGTCGCCGAGTTTTTCGTAGAGCAGGCCTTTGCGCAATCCAGCCGCCGAAATCGCCACCTCCTTCGGCGGCGCGAGGCGGATGATTTCGTCGAGCACGATCGCTCCGTAGGCGAGCAGCGGACGGCGTGCGGGAGCGACGCTCTCGACGGCGACGAGCGCCTCGGCATTCACCCGCTCGACGAGCCCGGCGAAATCCGCTGCCTCGCGCGCCGCAATGACGTAGCCGTGCATGACGCTGAGAAAATAGTTGCGCTGCCGCATATGCAGTTTGGCGAGCGCCCGCCAGGTTCCGCCGACCGCATAGAGCGTGCGTCCGCGCAATTCGCCGAGGAGTTTGACTTTCGCCAGATTTTCGCGGGCGATCTTCTGGGCAGCGCGCAGCGAATGATCGGAGGCATCCATGAGCGACAGGCCGCCGAGTGGCAGACTGACGCTTCTGCCGACCTTTGTGCCGACGATATCGATCAGTTCGAGCGACCCGCCGCCGAGATCGGCGACCACTCCGTCCGGAGCATGGAAGCCGGAGATCACGCCGAGCGCCGACAGTTCGGCTTCACGGCGCGCTGGGAGCAAGGCGACGCGCGCACCGATTGCCGCCGCCGCTTCGGCGACGAAGGCCGCCCCGTTCGACGCCTCGCGGGCTGCGGCGGTAGCGATTGCATAGACTTCTTCGACCCCCATGATGGCGATCAACGCCTTGAAACGGCGCAGCGAGGCAAGCGCCTTTTCGGCGCCGGCCGCGGAGAGTTTGCCGGTCGTCGCGACGCCGTCGCCGATCGCGCAAAGCGTCTTCTCGTTGAAGATCGGCGTCGGCGAGCGGCTCAGTCCGTCGTAAACGACGAGCCGCACCGAATTCGAGCCGATATCGACCACCGCGACCGGGCCTTTGCCGGCGGCGCGGCCGGCCGAACGCGCCAAAGGCTTCGGCATCAAGATGTTCATCGGCCCTCAAGTCTTTTGAGCAGCGTCTTTGGACTCGATTCGCGCAACGACTTGCCGCGTCCCGAGAGGCTCGGATTGGTCATGAAATAGGAGTGCGCGTTGAAAGGTTCCGCGCCGACGGCGCTGATTCGCGTACTCGAGCCGTCCGGCAAGACGCGATAGCTTTGCTGATTGTCGATCAGATTGGCGATCATGATTTGATCGAGTACCTGATCGTGACACGTGGCGTTGGTGATCGGCACCAAAGCCTCGACGCGGCGATCGAGATTTCGCGTCATCAGGTCGGCCGAAGAAATGTAGACGTGCGCCTTGGAATGCGGCAGGCCGTGACCGCCGCCGAAGGCGTAGACGCGGGCGTGTTCCAGGAACCGTCCGACGATCGACTTCACGCGGATGTTGTCGGAAAGTCCGGCGACGCCGGGTCTTAGACAGCAGATGCCGCGTACGATGAGATCGATTTTCACGCCCGCCTGACTCGCCGCATAGAGCGCATCGATGATTTCCGGATCGACGAGCGCATTGCACTTGCCCCAGATCGCGCCGGGTTTGCCGGCGCGCGCAAAGTCGCTCTCCTGCGCGATATGTTCGAGGAGACGCGTCTTCAGGTTGAGCGGCGAGATCGCCATCCGCTCGAGCCCCGCCGGTTCGGCGTAGCCGGTAATGTAGTTGAAGATCCGCGACACATCGCGGCCGATCGCGGGATCGGCGGTGAAGAAGGAAATGTCGGTATAAACGCGCGCCGTGACCGGATGATAATTGCCGGTGCCGAGATGACAGTAGGTGACGAGCGAGCCCATCTCGCGGCGTACGACCATGGAAAGCTTGGCGTGCGTTTTCAGCGCGATGAACCCGAAGACCACCTGCGCGCCGGCCCGTTCGAGATCGCGGGCCCAGCGTATGTTGGCCTCCTCGTCGAACCGCGCTTTGAGCTCGACGAGGGCAGTCACCGATTTGCCGGCCTCTGCCGCTTCGATCAAAGCGCGCACGATCGGGCTGTCGTTGGAGGTGCGGTACAGCGTCTGCTTGATCGCCACGACGTTCGGATCGGCGGCCGCCTGGTTGAGGAACTGCACGACGACATCGAACGATTCGTAGGGATGATGAACCACGAGGTCTTTCTGCTTGATCGCCAGGAAGCAATCGCCGCCGTTCTCGCGCACCCGCTCCGGGAAGCGCGGGTTGTAGGGTTTGAACTTGAGCTCCGGCCGGTCGATGTTGACGAGTTCGGCGAGTTCGTTCAGCGCGAGCATGCCGTCGAGCACGAAGATCTCGTCGGAAACGACATCGAGTTCCTCGGCGACAAAATTGCGCAACTGCTCGGGCATGAGACTGTCGACTTCGAGCCGGATGACCGAACCGCGCCGACGCCGCTTCAACGCGCTTTCGAAAAGCAGGACCAGGTCTTCCGCCTCTTCCTCGACTTCGATATCGCTGTCGCGAATGACCCGGAAGACGCCGGATCCGCGCACCAGGTAACCTGGGAACAAGGCTTGCGTGAACATGCCGACGAGCGACTCGAGCGAAATGAACCGCTGCCCGTTCGGCCCGTCGGGCATACGCACGAAGCGCCCGATCTTGGCCGGCAGCCGAACCAGCGCCTTCAGATATTTGTTGTCGCGCGGCTGGACGAGTTCGAGCGCCATCGTGAAGCCGAGGTTGGGAATGAACGGAAAGGGATGCGCCGGGTCGATGGCGAGCGGCGTCAAGACGGGAAAGACGTGAAGAAGAAAGTAGTGTTCGAGCCAGGCGACGTCGGACGGTTCAAGTTCCTGCGGGTCGGCAAGGATCACTCCCGCGCCGCGCAGCTCGTTGCGCAGCTCGCGCCAGCGCCGCTGCTGTTCGGCGGCGAGAAGCGCAGCGCGCTCGCGGATCTTCGCCAACTGTTCGGCCGGCGTCAGCCCGTCCTCGGAAGGGGTCGAAACTCCGGCGCGGACCTGGCCGCGCAGGCCGGCCACGCGCACCATGAAGAACTCGTCCAGATTGTTGGCGGAGATCGACAAAAACCGCAATTGTTCAAACAATGGGTGATTGCGGTTCGAGGCTTCCTGAAGGACCCGCCGATTGAATTCGAGCCAAGAAAGCTCGCGATTAATGAACCGCTCCGGCGACTGGGCAAGTTCGGCGGGGCGCTCGGCAAGGCTGCCGAGTTCGTTCATGATCGGGATCGAAGCGGCCGGCGAAGATTCTCCGGCGAGCGCCGGGTCAACGGGCGGCTGCACCGCGTCGGCATTCGGTTCGGGGCTGAGATTTTCGACCGCTCTCAAACTTTCGCTGGCTGGTTGCAAGATTGGCTCCTCAGATTGGCTTGCCTAAGCCAAAGCTGCGTCTTGCCGGTGATGTTATCATGACTTGGACAGCATGGGCGGCCTTGCGCACCAAGCCCCCGGGGATAAGGTAAAGGCTTAATCTCCAAGAGTTTTGGGCGGATTTGGGCAGCCTCACCGGCGCCTCTGCCGTTCGCCTGACGCAGGCGCCGCCAGCGCCGCCGGCAGACTGCGGTCGATCACGTCGCGCAACGCGAAACTCGATTGAATCCTGGCGACGCGCGGCAGCCGCGCCAACTGCGTCTTGTGGATATGTTCGAAGTCGGCAATGTCGCGGCAGAGCACAACCAGCTGATAATCGTCGCTTCCCGACATCAGATAGCAGCGCACCACCGAAGCGCAATGCCCAACGGCGCGCTCGAAAGCCGTGAAATCCTCCTCGCGCTGCGATTCCAGGCTGATGCGGACGAGAACCGTCACCGAGAACCCGAGCCGCTGATGATCGAGGGCAGCGTGATAGCCGGTAATCACGCCGCGTTCCTCGAGCGACTTCAAGCGCCGCGCGCAGGCCGTGCTCGATAGTCCGACCTTCGGCGCAAGGTCGGCGATCGAGATGCGGGCGTCGGCGACGAGCGCCGCCAGAATGGCGCGGTCGAACCGATCGAGGTCCGCGGCGGTGGAATCCAGCGTGGACATGCCTTTTTGCGCCGTTAATCTGCATTCAGCCAGGAAAATCCATTGTAATCGCCGCGATTCTCTTTGACCAGGGCGTAAGGTTGGAAATGCGAATCAGCCCGCTGAGGATTGGGTCGGCTCATGCGCGTCGGCGTTTTGAAAGAAATCAAGGTTCATGAATATCGGGTCGGCCTTACGCCCGCCGCGGCGCGCGAATTCGTCGCTGCCGGACACGACGTTGCGGTCGAGACCGGCGCCGGCGCCGGGATCGGCGCAAGCGATGCCTCCTATGTCGCGGTCGGCGCCAAGATTGCCGTCGATGCGGCGGAGATCTTCGCCAAGTCCGAATTGGTCGTAAAGGTGAAGGAGCCGCAGCCCTCGGAGTGGGCGCAGCTTCGCGAAGGCCAGATTCTTTTCGCCTATCTTCACCTCGCCCCCGACCCGCGCCAGGCAGAAGGACTGATGAAATCGGGCTGTACCGCGATCGCTTATGAGACCGTGGTGGGCACCGACGGCGTGAGCCTGCCGTTGCTCGCCCCAATGAGCGAGGTGGCGGGCCGGCTCGCCATCGAGGCCGCGGCCAGCGCTCTCAAGGCCCACAGCGGCGGGCGCGGCATGCTGCTCGGCGGCGTGCCGGGCGTGGCGCCGGCGCGCGTTGTAATCCTCGGCGGCGGCGTGGTCGGAACGCAGGCGGCGCGCATGGCCGTGGGCCTCGGCGCAGAAGTCAGCGTGCTCGACCGATCGCTGCCACGCTTGCGCCAACTCGACGATCTCTTCCAAGGCCGGGTGCGTACCCAGTTCGCCTCCGCCGCCGCCATCGAATCGGAAGTGCTCGATGCCGACGCGGTGATCGGCGCGGTACTGATCGCTGGCGCCAGCGCGCCAAAACTTGTCGCCCGTCCCCTGCTGAAGGAAATGAAGAAAGGCGCGGTGCTCGTCGATGTGTCGATCGATCAGGGCGGTTGTTTCGAAACCTCACACCCGACGACGCATGCCGCGCCGACCTATGTCGTCGACGCAATCGTCCATTATTGCGTGGCCAACATGCCGGGGTCGGTGCCGCATACGTCGAGCCACGCGCTCAATCATGCGACGTTGCCCTATGGACTTGCGCTCGCCGCCAAAGGCCGCGCCGCGATCTTCGAAGACCCTGGACTGCTTGCCGGGCTCAACGTCGATCGCGGCCATATCGCCCATGCCGCGGTAGCAAAGAGCCTCGGGCTCATGCCCAAACGGCTGGCGGCCTGAACCGCCGCCTCGCGACTTCGCATGCCCGCCAGCAATGCCTAGAGCGCGCCGAGGATTCCACCGATGATGTCGCCGGGGAAGCCATACCCGCAGTCGTAGTCGTAATAGCCGTAGTAGCCGCAAGGACCGTAGCCGTATCCGTAGGCTGGATATCCGTAATAGCCGTAACCCGGATATCCATAGTAGCCGCCATAGCCGTAACCGTAGCGATGGTGACCGAAGTGGCGATAGCCGCGGCTAGCAAAATGGCGGCCGGCAAAATGGCCGCTAAAATGCCCTACATGGCCGTGTCCGACCCGCGCATCGGCGACGGAAGCGAAAGTTACTCCGCCGGTCGCCAGAGCCAATACCGCCGCGCCCGCGACAAGCGCGGTTCTTATTCTGCTCTTCATTTTAAGCTCCCATTCGCAGTGACTGATGGATCGCCAATGCAAATGTGGCGAAAAAGATCCCCGGCGGCGGGACACCACACTGAAACGTGTGCCGCGTTCACGCTGGCGGCCACGGCGATAATCGGTTACTTGAGCGGGGCGGGGGCGGAAATCACTTGGGAGGATCCATGAAGAAGCTCATCGGCGCGGCCCTGCTCGGCAGCGCGATTTTCACCTCTCCAGCCGTCGCGCAGACGAGCGCGTCGCCGCCCGCAAAATGTCGCGTGGCAGAAATAAATCCGGTCACCAACGACGCCTATTGCGTCGATCCGATCGGTGCATCGGTCGCTGCTCCCCAGAGGCCTTGCCAAGGAATGCATCCGACCGGTCCGTGGATGATGACGAACGGTTGCGACACCCGCGGCGCGTCCGCGAACTGACCGATCACAGCGGCACCAAACTGCGCGGACGCGCTCACTCGTCGCCGTGGGCGCGTTCGTCGATGGTGATCGTCTTCATGTTCGAGAAATCGACGGTCACCGGCTGTTTCTCGCGCGCCGCCGCCAATTGAAACGTCTTGATGACGTGTTCGAGCCGCCGATAGGTCTCCTTATATTCCGGCGTCTTCTCGGAAATGCCGAGCGGCTTCAGACAGAATTCGATGATTTCCCGCGGCCTGTTGTACTTGCTCATGCATCTCTCCTTGGCGTCCGTTAGGAAATGGTCACTTCGCCGGAAATTCGCCGGCGAAGACGAAGTCACTTTGCGGGCGGCGGCGGCTTGGGATCTCCCGCTCGCGCAGATCTTCCGGCAGGAGGGACTTGTCGCCGCGCCGTCCGATTGCGATCGCGGCTTCGGGACGATAGTCGTCGGGGATCTTGAGATCGACGATGGTGCGCGCCACGTCGAAGCCCGCCATCGCATGCGCCGCCCAACCGAGCCGCGTTGCTTCGAGTGCGAAAAATCCCCACGCCGTCCCGGCGTCGAAGGAATGCGTACGCGAAGGCGCAGCCTTATCCGCGCCCGATCTCGGCTGCGTGGTCTTCGAAATCAGGATCACGAGCGCGCCGGCTCTTTTCGCCCAAACGCGATTGCCTTCGTTGAGCAGGGCCAGGAACTTGTGGAAGTCGGGCGTGCCGGCAAGCGCATAGAGAAACCGCCAGGGTTGCAGATTGCCCGACGAAGGCGCCCAGCGTGCCGCTTCGAACATAGTGCGCAGGTCGTATTCGGGAACCGCCTCGCCCGTAAAGGCGCGCGACGACCAGCGTGCGGTGAACTGTCGATCGATCGGATAATCGGTGCTGCGCGGATTGACCTCGCTCATCCTGCTTCCCCTACCCCAAATCACCGGGACTCAGGCGCGCCGTTCGGATCGGCAGCCCCGCCGCGCCGCAAGCCATAAAGGAAGAGCCCGATGCCGCGGCCCGGCAGATATTCCGGAACCGGATCGTAGCCGGAGGTTCCCCAAGGATGACAGCGGCAGACGCGCGCCAGGCCGAGGAGCCCGCCGGACCAAAGACCATGCCGCCCGATCGCCTCGTCCATGTAGGCCGAGCAGCTCGGCTCGTGGCGGCAGCGGCGGCCGACAAAGGCCGAGAGACTTAGCTGATAGGCGCGGATCGCAAAATGCGCGGCACGGCGCGGCAATCGGCACGCAGCAGCATACGCTAGATCCGCCAACCCCGTCCCCGCCTCATTCCGCGGCATGGGTCGCCCTGGCTTCGATCTGTTCCGCGGCATCGGCGGTGGCCTCGAAGGTCAACAGCGTGGAGGCATGCCGGGCCTTGTAATCGCGCACCGGCTCGAGTACCGCGATCTCCGCCCATTTGCCTTTCGGCGGCGCGCCGTTTTCTTTGAGCATGGCGCGAACGCGATCGCGCAATTCCCGCAGTTCCGGCCCGGTTGCCCCAATGACGTTGCGCGCCATGATCGAGGCCGCAGCCTGGCCAAGCGCGCAGGCCTTCACGTCATGGGCGAAATCGACGACTTTCCCGTCGCGCATGACGAGATCGACGATCACCGTTGAACCACAAAGCTTGGAATGGGCCCGGGCCGTCGAATCGGGATGGGCCAATCGGCCCTGGCGGGGAATATTGGCCGCCAGTTCCAGGATCTTGTTGCTGTAGACGTCGTTCAGCATGGGACAGAATGGCAAACGGCCGGGATGACGGCGCGGAATAAGTCCTATATAGGATATTCAGGCTTGGCGAACGAGATTTGGGAGGTTTGCTGCTGCCAAAAGGACCGCAACGGCCTTGTTCGGCAAGGGTTGGGGCCTTAGATCACATCAACAGGAGGCACCACATGGATGACGTGGTTAAGTCCTTGCTCGAGCGCCAACAGCAGCTTAAGCCCGCCGCACACCCGCCAATCCGCCCCAGCCGCGAAGCAGCCGAAGCCGCCGTCCGAACTTTGATCCTTTGGGCCGGCGACGATCCGACGCGGGAAGGCTTGCGCGATACGCCGCTGCGCGTCGTAAAGGCGTATGAGGAGTTCTTTTCCGGATATCGCGCCGATCCCGGCGACCTGCTGTCGCGCGTCTTCGAGGAAGTGCACGGCTACGACGACTTGATCCTCGTCCGCGACATTCCTTTCTCGTCGCATTGCGAGCATCACATGGTGCCGTTCGTCGGCAAGGTTCACATCGCCTATTACGTCGGCGAAGAGGGCGTCGTCGGACTTTCCAAGCTCGCCCGCCTGGTCGATATCTATGCGCGCCGCCTGCAGACGCAGGAGGCGATGACCGCCGAGATCGTTAACGCGATCGAGCGTTATTTGAAGCCGCGCGGCTGCGCGGTGATGATCGAAGCCGAACATATGTGCATGTCGATGCGCGGCGTGCTCAAACAAGGCACGATGACGGTGACCAATCAATTCACCGGCGTCTTCCGCGACGACCCCACCGAGCAGGTGCGCTTTCTGACGATGGTGCGCGGTAAATAGGCCGCCGGAAGCAACAATGTCCCTGCCCTTCCCGATCGCCGGGAGCAAGTCCGAGCTCGAAGAAGGCGGCGTCTTCACGCCGCGCTTCGACGCCGACGGACTGATCGGCTGTATCGTCACCGACGCCCGCGACGGCGCGGTGCTGATGTTCGCTCATATGAACGAGGAAGCGCTGCGCCTGACGATCGAAACGGGCATCGCGCATTATTGGTCGCGCTCGCGCCGACGCCTGTGGCGCAAAGGCGATACTTCCGGGCAACGCCAGAGCGTCAAGGAAGTCCGCACCGACTGCGATCAGGACGTGCTGCTGTTGAAGGTCGAGCCGGGCGGCGACGGCGGCGCCTGTCATACGGGGCGGCGCTCCTGTTTCTATCGGCGGCTGGCGGGCGGCCCGCAGAGCGTCACGCTCGTCTTCGACGAAAAGTAAGACGCCCGTAAAAGAGAAACGCCGCCTGGCACAGGCGGCGTCTGCATTGCTCATAGAGAATCGCGATTTGCTCAGACGGCGGCAATATATTCGCGCAGCGCCGACTGTTCGTGCTCCATCTCGGCAAGCCGGTATTTCACCACGTCGCCAATCGACACGATGCCGGCAAGTCTGCCGTCCTTCAACACCGGAACATGCCGAAAACGACCGGCGTTCATTTTCTCGACCGTCGCCAGCACCGTTTCATCCTCGCTGGCGGTGACGACTTGGGTCGTCATGTGCATCGAGGCGGCGTCGTCGAGCGATTTGGCGCCGCGCCTGCCGACCGCGCGCACGATGTCACGCTCGGAAAGAATTCCCAGCACGCTGCCCTGAACATCGGCGATTACCACCGCGCCGATGCCCCGTGCGGCCAATATTTCCGCGACCTCCTTCAAAGTTCTGTGCGGCTGCGCCGTTAGAACCTCACGGCCCTTGGTCGCGAGTATCCGCGCCACAGTCATTTCACCCTCCTCTTTGGTCGCTGCACTAGCGTTTCCTATTCCCGTTGCATCGCTCTTTTGCGGCGATTGCAGCGGCGCAGAATGCCCTTCTTCCCGCCAAGGCGCAAGATTCAAGCTTGTCCGCGTTCCGCTGCACGCGGCTTGTCCGAATTGCCCAGCGCGCTTCCATGGAAGATTCCAGTATGTCATGCAATTACGCCTCGAAGTTAAGGTTGACCTGCCCAGACGTACGATGCTGCGGCGCATCCAACTCGATTGCTTTCGCAATCCGCCGGATTGCTTGCAACTTCACGTCATTCCGAACGCAGACTGAGAACCGCTTTGCGAGAATTGTTAACGTCACGGCGATGCCGAAGTTCCCTTGCGGCGCAGCAAAGAGTTGCGTGGCAGGAAATGCTCCGGCAGGTGGACGCGTATTCATGCATGGCCTGCCGGCAGTTGGGGTGCTGCGGTCGGCGGATCAAACAGTGGAAAACCCAGCAGCCCGAGCAGAAAGCCGCCGATATGCGCCTGCCAGGCAATCGTCGCGTCGACGAAACCGAGCGAACCGGCGCCGATGCCGAAAAGCAGATTGGCGACAAACCAGAAGATCAGAAAAAACAATGCGGTCCGGTTGGTGAAAACGGCACTGAGCGGCAGAGCCGGCTTGCGGTAGGCGAGATTCTGCGGATCGGCGAGGCCGAGGCCGAGCGGCGCATCGGCCTGAAACACGAATCGCAGTGCCGCCCCCATTGTACCCGAGACGATCGCCGAAGCGCCGATTACCGGCTGAAGATCGTCGATATGGGTGAGAAAATGGACGAGCGCGCCAGCCACCGCCGCCGCGAAGCAAAACAATACGAAACGCCAATTGCCAAAGCGCCGCGCCACCGCCGCGCCGAACGGCACGAGCCACAGGCAGTTCAATCCGACATGCGCCCAACTCGCGTGCAGCAGCGCGTAGGTGACGGGCGTCCACCAGAGCGGCCGGCCGTCCCCGAGAAACAGCCGATCGATCTCGACCTGCATCGTGCCCGCTGCCTGCGCCGCGTCGAGCACCCGCGCGATGCGATCCGGATCGAAGGCGAAGGTGAATCGTCCCGGCACGAAGGCAAAATTGGCGAGCAGCGCGAGGTTCTGCTCGGCCGATAGAAGCTCACGCAAGGCGTGAATGCCGACGAGCAGGACAATGAGCGCAACGACCGCGACGGGTATGTTGAAGATCCTCTCTCCCCGGCTCTTCACGCCGCATTCCCTTCTCCGCGACGCGTTCGCGCGGTCGACACAGGCGACCCGATCGCCGCAATTACTCGACGTCCTCTACCTCGGTCGGTCCTCCGCCGTAAACCTTCTGGGCGAGTGCCGCCTCCATGAAAGGCTCGAGATCGCCGTCGAGCACGTCGCTCGGCGCTGCGGACGTGACGCCGGTGCGCAGATCTTTGACCAACTGATAGGGCTGGAGGACATAGGAACGGATCTGGTGCCCCCAGCCGATATCGGTTTTGGCGGCCTCTGTCGCGTTGGCGGCGACTTCGCGTTTCTCTAGCTCGCGCTCATAGAGCCGCGCCCGCAGCATGTTCCACGCCGTCGCTCGGTTCTTGTGCTGCGAACGTTCGCCTTGGCAGGCGACGACGATGCCGGTTGGAATGTGCGTGATGCGCACCGCCGAATCGGTGGTGTTGACGTGCTGGCCGCCGGCGCCCGAGGAGCGATATGTATCGATCCGGCAATCCGACTCTTTGACGTCGATGTTGATCTTGTCGTCGATGACCGGATAGACCCATACCGAAGCGAAGCTCGTATGCCGGCGCGCGTTCGAATCGAAGGGGGAGATGCGCACCAGCCGGTGTACGCCCGATTCGGTCTTTGCCCAGCCATACGCGTTGCGGCCTTTGACGAGCAGCGTGCCCGATTTGACACCCGCCTCTTCGCCCGGCGTCTCCTCGATGATCTCGACTTTGAATTTCTGCCGCTCCGCCCAGCGGATATACATGCGCAGCAACATGCGCGCCCAGTCGCAGCTTTCGGTACCGCCCGCCCCGGCGTGGATCTCGATATAGGCGTCGTTCTGGTCGGTCTCGCCGGAAAGCAAAATCTCGATTTGCCGGCGCTCGGCCTCGCTTTTCAGCTTTTTGAGCTGGCCGATTCCCTCGGCCTCGGCGCCGGCGTCGCTTTCCGCTTCGGCAAGTTCGATCAGCGTCACCGCGTCTTCGAGCTCGGATTCGAAATGGGCGAGCGAGCCCAGCCGATCTTCGAGCTCGGTGCGTTCGCGCATGATCTTCTGCGCCGTTTCGGCGTTGTTCCAAAGACTGGGGTCTTCGGCCTTGGCGTTCAGTTCCGCGAGCCGGCGCGTGGCGGCGTCGACGTCAAAGATGCCTCCTCAGCAATCCCATGGACTGCTTGATCGATTGCGTGAGCGCTTCGGCTTCGGCGCGCATGAAAGATCCTTCGGGAAACGGAGCGGAATCGCCCGCCGCACGTAGATAGTGGGCCGCGCCGCGTCTGTAAACGGGCACACATCGGCGTGCCATCGTCCGTTACGAGAATCAGTAGAGCCCGCCCGTGCCGGTGCCGAGCCGTTGATCCGCGTTCGGATCGACCGAAAGCACGCTCGGACTTTCCGTCCCCGTCGGGCCATAGTTAAACGTATCGGGCGGGGCGGTGCCGGGCTTGAAGGCTTCGAGAATCGTGCCCGGGCCAGTGGCGCGGACGCCGGTTTCGTAATCAACCGAAATGAGCTTGATGCCGGGCGGCACGCGGAACGGGATGTCCGGCTTGTCCTTCAGCGCCATCTTCATGAAGTCGCGAAAGATCGGCGCCGTATAAAGGGCGGCCTGCGCCGAATCGCCGAGCGAGCGCGGCCGGTCGTAGCCCATGAACACGCCGACGGTCAGATCCGGCGAATAGCCGATGAACCAAAGGTCCTTGGCGTCGTTCGTCGTGCCGGTCTTGCCGGCAAGATGTTTGCCGACCGCCAGGATCGCCTGACCCGTGCCCCGCTGAATGACGCCTTCCATGATCGAAGTAATCTGGTAGGCGGTCAAAGGATCGATGACCTGCTCGCGGTTGTCGATCAGCGTCGGCTCGTCCTGATTTTCCCATTTCTTCACATTGCAGCCGATGCAGATCCGCTGGTCGTGGCGATAGATCGTATGTCCCCAGCGGTCCTGGATTCGGTCGATCAGCGTCGGGATGATGCGCTTGCCGCCGTTGCAGAACATCGAGTAGGCGGTCGTCATGCGCATCAACGTGGTCTCGCCTGCACCGAGCGAAAACGAAAGGTAGGGAGGCAGATCATCGTAAACGCCGAAGCGCTTGGCGTATTCGGCGATGAGCGGCATGCCGATGTCGCGCGCCAGCCGTACGGTCATCTGGTTGATCGAATGCTCGACCGCGTAACGCAGCGTGTGCGGCCCGCTCGACTTGCCCTCGAAGTTCGCCGGCCGCCACATGCCGAGTCCGGCCCCCTGGTCGATCTCGACCGGCTCGTCGAGTTCGATCGAGGACGGCGTATATCCGTTGTCGAGCGCCGCCGCATAGACGAAGGGCTTGAATGAAGATCCTGGCTGACGCAGCGCCTGCGTCGCGCGGTTGAATTCCGACTCGTCGAAGGAGAACCCGCCGACCATCGCGAAGACGCGACCGGTGAACGGATCCATGGCGACGATTGCGCCGCTGACTTCCGGAATCTGCCGGAGCCGGTATTGCCCCGGCTTGCCCTCCAAGGGCTCGGCATAGATCA
>JASHSW010000042.1 GCA_030038595.1 Methylovirgula sp. | reverse complement strand
CGCGCCAGAAGCGCGGCGCTGGCAAACGGCCGGGCGCCGTCATGGATGAGCACGATCTTCGGAGGATCTTCCTGCGCCAAGGCCTCGAGTCCGTGCCGGACGCTGTCTTGCCGCAGTTCGCCGCCGAAGGCGGGAGGCAAGAGACGGGTGAGATCCGCCTTATCGAGGTCGGCAAGCGCCGCCTTGTAGGCGGCAAGGTCGTCAGGGTGGATTACCGCTTTCAGGCGCGCCGTCGGGGCCGCCTTCAAGAGTGTGGATAAAGTCCAGGCGATCAGAGGTTTGCCGGCAAGCAGCCTATATTGCTTCGGAACCCCGGGGCCGGCGCGTGAACCGCGTCCGGCGGCCACCACTAGAATGGCAAGATCTGCGGATTTGCTCATGCCCTTGGCCGGGTCCTTTCGGGCCGTCCTCCCGTTTTTTGGCTCCCAGGTCAAATTTTAGCTGCGACGTTGCCATGGTACGACATGTCGCTGTTGTGGCATTGCACAAAATGATTATGATGTAAGCATGAGCCGGTTTGATGAATTTCTAGGCACAGATCGCCTATCGGTAGGTCCATTGCGGCTCAAGGGTCGGGCTTTTCTGGCTCCGATGGCGGGGCTGACGGATCTTGGAATGCGCCGCTTGGCGCAGCGGTTCGGTGCGGCATTGACGGTGACGGAAATGCTCGACAGCGAATTCTACGCGGGCGGCGATCGCCAGAGCGCTTTACGCGCCGCAGGCGCGGGGCTCGATCCGCACGTCGTTCAGGTCGCCGGCTGTCGTCCCGAATCGCTCGCCGAGGCGGCGCGCCTTGCCGAGGCGGCCGGTGCCGCGATGATCGACATCAATATGGGCTGCCCGGCAAAGCGCGTTACCGGCGGGGCGGCGGGGTCGGCGCTGATGCGCGATCTCGATTTGGCGATTCGTCTCATCCGCGCGGTCGTGGCGGCGGTGAAAGTCCCTGTTTCGCTCAAAATGCGGCTCGGCTGGGACCAGACCGCGCTGAATGCGCCGGAGCTGGCGCGCCGTGCCGAGGCCGAAGGCGTTGCGATGCTGACCGTGCATGGCCGCACGCGTTGCCAGTTTTTCGCCAGCAACGCCGATTGGACGGCGATCCGCGCGGTCCGAGAAATGACTTCACTGCCGCTCGTCGCCAACGGCGATTGCGCCAGCCGCGAAGACGCCGACCGCATGCTCGCCGCCGCGGGCGCCGATGCGGTGATGATCGGCCGCGCCGCGGTCGGTCGTCCCTGGCTGGTGGGCGACGTGGCGCACCATCTTGCCGGCGCGCCGCGTCCGGCGCCGAACGCGGCCGAGCGCTGCGCCGCCGCGCTCGAGCACTATCGAACGTTGCTTTCTCTGTTCGGCAAGGAGCAGGGGCTGCGCCACGCCCGCAAACATCTTTCGGCTTACGCCGTGCAGTCGCGCCGCGCCGAGGCAACCGCGCTGCGCACCCGGCTCGTCACGAGCGAAAACCCGGCCGAGGTTGAGTCAATTCTCGCGAATTTGTTCGTAGCCGAAAGGGCGGCGGCATGAGCGCGACCGATTCTTCGACGAACGGCTCCGTCCAGGTCGAGGCGCACAAGGCCGCGAGCGCGGAATTCGGCGGCGATGCATTGAAGATCCTCAACGCGCTGCCGCATCCGGTGCTAGCGCTTGCCGCCGACGGATTCGTGGTCGAAGCCAATGTGGCCGCCGAAATCTTCTTCGGCGTCAGCCGCTCGATCCTGCTGCAGCAGACGCTCGCCAATTTACTGCCTTACGATTCGGTCCTGCTGTCGCTCGTCGATCAGGTGAAGGCGACCGGGGCGGCGATCATCGAATATAGAGTCGACCTCGGGATACCGCGGCTTGGCACGGAAAAAATGGTCGATCTCTTCGTGACGCCGCTCACCGAGGCGGGGGAAGGCGTGGTCGTCATGCTGCAAGAACGTGCGATGGCCGAGAAAATGGATCGTCAGCTGAACCATCGCGGTGCGGCGCGTTCGGTTTCGGCTATGGCGGCCATGCTCGGCCACGAGATCAAGAACCCGCTGTCCGGCATTCGCGGCGCCGCACAATTGCTGGAGGCGGAAGTCAGCGACGGCGATCGCGCCTTGACCCGGCTGATCTGCGAGGAAACCGACCGGATCGTCAAACTGGTCGATCGGATGGACGCATTTTCCGACCATCGTCCGCTGGAGCGCGAAAGCGTCAACATTCATACCGTGCTCGACCACGTCAAACGCATCGCCCAGGCGGGATTTGCGCGCAATATCCGCATCGCCGAGAACTACGATCCATCGCTGCCGCCGGTGCTGGGCAACCGCGATCAACTCATCCAGATCTTTTTGAACCTCGTTAAGAACGCGGCGGAAGCAATCGGCGAGCGCGCCGACGGCGAAATCGAGCTTTCGACCGCGTTCCGCCCCGGCGTTCGGCTCAAACTTTCGACGTCCGACACGGCCGTGAGCCTGCCGTTGCAGGTCTGCGTCCGCGACAACGGTCCGGGCGTTCCGGCCGAAATCTGCCCGCATCTCTTCGAGCCTTTCGTGACGACGAAGGCGACGGGAAATGGCCTCGGACTTGCACTGGTGGCCAAGATCATCGGCGATCACGGCGGAACCATCGAATGCGAATCGCAGCCACGTCGGACGATCTTCAGGGTCCTGATGCCGATGTACGCGCTGCGCGACGGACGCAGCGTCAAGCCAAAATAGGCGGGGGCGGCCAAGGAACGCTCGGGAGTGTTGGCGATGGGAGGAAACATCCTCGTAGCCGATGACGACGCTGCGATACGGACGGTCCTGAGCCAGGCCCTGTCGCGCGTCGGCTATGAGGTACGCACGACCGGCACCGCCGCCACGCTTTGGCGCTGGGTGCAGGCCGGCGAAGGCGATCTCGTGATCACCGACGTCGTGATGCCCGACGACAACGCGTTCGAACTTCTGCCGCGCATGAAGAAACTGCGCCCGGAACTGCCGATCATCGTCATGAGCGCGCAAAATACGTTCATGACGGCGATCAAGGCCTCGGAACGCGGCGCTTACGACTATCTGCCGAAGCCGTTCGACCTGCGCGAGCTCGTCGCCATCGTCGGACGCGCCATGAGCGAGCCCAAGGGCCGCGCCAAGCCTTCCGCGCCCACCGATCTCGAAGGCATGCCGGTCGTCGGCCGTTCCGCCGCCATGCAGGAGATCTACCGGGTGCTGGCCCGCCTCATGCAGACCGACCTTACGGTGATGATTACCGGCGAATCGGGAACCGGCAAGGAGCTAGTCGCCCGGGCGCTGCACGATTACGGCAAGCGCAAGGCCGGCCCGTTCGTCGCGATCAACATGGCGGCGATCCCCCGCGATCTCATCGAGAGCGAGCTATTCGGGCACGAAAAGGGGGCGTTTACCGGCGCCAACCAAAGATCGGCCGGGCGCTTCGAACAGGCCGAAGGCGGCACGCTCTTCCTCGACGAGATCGGCGACATGCCGATGGAGGCGCAAACCCGGTTGCTGCGGGTCCTTCAGGAGGGCGAATACACGACGGTCGGCGGCCGCACGCCGATCAAGACCAACGTCCGGATTATCGCCGCGAGCAACAAGGATCTGCGCAACCTCATTCATCAGGGGCTGTTTCGCGAGGACCTGTTCTTCCGCCTCAACGTCGTGCCGCTGCGCCTGCCGCCGTTGCGCGAGCGGGCCGAAGACGTTCCCGACCTGGTGCACCATTTCTTCGCACTCGCCGCGGCCGAGGGCCTGCCGCTAAAACACATCGAATCCGCAGCGCTCGAACGGCTGAAGCGGCATCGATGGCCCGGCAACATCCGCGAGCTTGAAAATCTCGTGCGCCGTCTGGCAGCGCTCTATCCGCAGGAGACGATATCCGAGCAGCTGGTCGACGCCGAGCTCTCCGCCGATTCCTCGCCGTTCTTTTCAACCTACGCGCAACGGCCGGCCGGCGAAGACCGCAAGGATCCAGAACGCGCCGAGACGCTGGCGCTCGCCGTCGAACGCCATCTCAACGAACTTTTCCGGAGTTATGGGGAAAGTCTGCCGCCGCCGGGCATCTACCATCGTGTCTTGCGCGAACTGGAATACCCATTGATTTCGGCGGTGCTCGCCGTCACGCGGGGCAATCAGATCAAAGCGGCGGAGCTGCTGGGACTCAACCGCAACACATTGCGCAAGAAAGTCAAAGATCTCGACATTCGGCTGATGCGCCTACCGCGCTGATCCGCCCCGGAAATGTCGTAATTCCGCAACAGCGTGGTTTTTTAGCAACTCCCGAACCGATGCGCGGGGCCCGTTGCTTGCCGAAGCAACAGCCGGGCGCAACTCCCAGATCCGCGGCGGTTCGAGAACACGTTTCCAGGTGTCGAGCCGGATGAGCGAATCCGTATCCGATCCGACCGCGGCGCGTAGGCGGCCGCGACTTCTGACGAGGCTGGGGCTCGCTGCCGTCGTCATCGCCATCGCGACGGCGATCACGAGCTTCCTGATTTTCGCCGGCTATACGCCGATCGCGCCGACCGACATCGTCGTTTTCGTACTGTTTTTCGTCAACGTGCTGTGCATATTGATGCTTTTCGGCTTCGTCATCGCCGAAGCCTGGAGCCTCATCGCCGCCCGCCGCGCACAGGTCGCCGGCGCACGGCTGCACATCCGAATTGTCGGCCTGTTCTCGATCGTGGCGATCGTACCGGCGATCCTGATGGCCGTCGTCGGCTCGGCGATTCTCGATCGCAGCCTCAATCCCGTCTTCCTGCAGGACGTGCGCAGCTATCTGCTGCAGACCGTCGAGGCGGCGCGCATCTTCCGCGAAGATCAGTGCAGCACGCTTCTTCAGGAGGCCGAACTCACCGCTTCCGATCTCGACCACGGTCAGGCGCTATTCACCACCGACCGGCAGTTTTTCCACGAGTTCTTCACGCAGCGGGTGAAAGCGCTGAATTTCAGCGCGGCGGCGATGATGCACACCAACGGCGCCATCGAGGATAAAGTCGATACCGGCGCGACGCTCGGAACGACGATCGTGCATCCCGAGCCGAACGATTTTCAGGACGCCAGAAACAACGAACCGCTCTGCATGGTGCTCGATAATGGCCATACCTTCGTCGCGTTGCGCAAGCTCAATGCCTTCGACAATTTGTTTCTCTATGTCGCCCGGCCAATCGAACCGTTCAGCGTAGAGTTTCCGCGCCAGGCGAGGCGTTTCGTAGCCCTCTTCGATTCCTTCGACAGCCACCGCGAGAATATTCAGATCGCCTTTGCGACCATGTATGTGCTCGTCGCCTTCATCATGCTGCTCTCGGCCACCTGGGTCGGACTTTCCTTCGCCAACGGTTTGGTCGCGCCGATCCGGCGGCTTATCGCCGCCGCCGACGAAGTCGCCTCCGGCAATCTTCACGTGCAGGTGGCGGTCAACCGTTCCGAAGGCGATCTCGCCCATCTCGGCGAAACCTTCAACAAGATGACCTCCGAGCTGAGCGTGCAGCAAAGTCGGCTGATCGCGGCGAGCAACCTCATCGACGAACGGCGTCTGTTTACCGAGGCGGTCCTATCCGGCGTTCCGGTGGCGGTCATCGGGGTCGGCCCAAAGGGCCAGATTACGGTGGTCAATCCCTCGGCGGAACGGCTGATTCCGCATGGCGAGCAGGCAAGCGCGGTCGGCCAATCCATCGAGAAGGTTTTGCCCGAAGTCGTGCCGGTGCTGACCGAGGCGCGATCCAGCAATGGGCGCCTGGCGCGCGGCCAAATCGCGGTAAACCGGGCGGGGCGCGATCGGATTTTCAACATGTTCGTTACCACCGAACCGGGAGGGCGGGCCGAGAAGAGCTATGTCGTGACGCTCGACGACATCACCGATCTCGTGACCGCCCAGCGAACCGCGGCCTGGGCCGACGTTGCACGCCGCATCGCGCACGAGATCAAGAATCCATTGACGCCGATCCAGCTCTCGGCCGAGCGGCTGAAGCGCAAATACGGCCGCCTTATCCGAGACGACCGCGACGTTTTCGACCAATGCATCGACACGATCGTGCGGCAGGTCGAGGACATCAAGCGCATGGTCGACGAGTTCTCGGCCTTCGCACGCATGCCGCGGGCGCGGCTGACGCGCGACGACCTGACGGATTGCGTGCGCCGCGTGATTTTCCTCATGCGCGTCGGCCATCCGGATATCGAATTCGAAGACCGTCTGCCGGAAGACCAGGTGATGGCCAATTTCGATCGCCGCCTGCTGTCGCAAGCGGTCACCAACATCGTGAAAAACGCGACCGAGGGGATCGCCGCGCGGGCGGAGATCGAACCCGTGAAAGGCAAGATCAGGCTGTCGCTCGACGTGACGGCGGACGGGCTTGTCGAGATCTTCGTCGCCGACAACGGCAAGGGATTTCCGAGCGAGCACAGGAACCGGTTGCTGGAACCTTACATGACGACGCGCACCGAAGGCACCGGTCTCGGTCTCGCCATCGTCGCCAAGATCCTCGAGGATCACGGCGGCGGCCTCGAACTTCTCGATTCGACGGAAGGGCGGGGCGCCCGCGTGCGGCTTTATTTCCCGCAAGGCGACAATGCGCAACGCGAAGACGGCGGTTCTCAGGAAGAACTGGCGGCAAACGAGAGCGCCAAGTGAAAGAGCGTGAACGATAGATGGCAAGCGATATTCTGATCGTCGACGACGAGGCCGACATCCGCGACATCGTCTCCGGCATTTTGTCCGACGAGGGTCACGGTACCCGCACCGCCAAGAACGCCGATGAGGCGCTCGCCGCGATCGAGGCGCGCCGCCCGCATCTCGCCTTTCTCGACATTTGGCTGCAAGGCTCGCATCTCGACGGATTGCAGCTTCTGCAGGTGATCAAGGGCGCGCATCCGAGCCTGCCGGTGGTGATGATCTCCGGTCACGGCAACATCGAGACCGCCGTATCGGCGATCAAGATGGGTGCCTACGACTTCATCGAAAAGCCGTTCAAGGCCGATCGCTTGGTGCTCGTCGCCGAGCGGGCGCTCGAGGCATCGCGGCTGAAGCGCGAGGTGAGCGAACTTCGGGCACGCGCCGGCGCGGCCAACCGCATCGTCGGCAAGTCGAGCGCGATCCATCAATTATATCAGGTGATCGAACGCGTCGCGCCGGCCAATTCGCGGGT
>JASHSW010000002.1 GCA_030038595.1 Methylovirgula sp. | reverse complement strand
GTAGAGGGTAACGCGCGGCATGCGAGCGGAGGATACCGACGTCGGTGCTCCCTGCAAGCGCGCGATCGCCATCCCGCCCTGAGCATTTTGTGGCGCGCGAACCTTTCATGGCAGCGCCGTGTGTACACGCGACCCGGCGGACCCTACGGCGGACATAAAGGCGCGCCAAATCACGCTTTCTTACGCCCGGTTATGCGCCTCTGGTCTGCCGCCGTGCGCCAAACGATCAGTTCGACTGGCGGCGCAGGAAAGCTGGAATTTCGAGCTGGTCCTCTTCGATGGCACGCGGCACAAGCCGGCCCTGCGGGTCGAGCGATTGTTGGCGGGGCACCGGCGCGCCGCGCTTGGCGTACTCGGCATGCACGGGATTGGGTGGCGCGGCCCGCATCGCCGGCACCTGCGACGGCGGCTTCGGCTCGCGGCCGGCCGTGCTCGCTCCGTCTTGGCGGCTGACGCCGAAGGCAGCGAGCCGTTCGAGCAAGGTACGCCGTTTCGTCTCGCTGTGCGCCTCGCCCGTTGCTTCGCCGCGTTGAGCGCGGATCTGCTTCTGCCCGGGCATCGGCAAATCCTCGATCTGCGGCATCCGCTGCGGACGAATGATCGGCGATTCCGCCGCCGGCGGGATGAACGGCCCCGCCGCATAGGGCTCGCTCTTCGGCTCCGGCGCGGGGTTCGGCTCGGCGTGGTGACGCATCTGCGGAGCGATCGGCTGGAGGTGAACACCGCGCGTCGTACCGGCCTGATGCTGCGCCGCAACGGCGTAGGGCGAATACGGCTCGGCGGATTCGCGCGGCAGTTCGCGTGTCTGCAACTGCGTGTGCGGCCGCTCGGCGGATTCGGCGATTCGCGTCTCACCGTCAAAACCCTCGAGTTCGGCGCCCGTGTCGATGCCGGTCGCAACGACCGACACGCGCACCATGCCGTCGAGATTCTGATCGAAGGTCGCCCCGAGGATGATGTTGGCGTCCTCGTCGACCTCCTGGCGGATGCGGCTTGCCGCTTCGTCCACTTCATAGAGGGTCAGATCGCTGCCGCCGGTGATCGAAATCAACAGGCCGCGCGCCCCCCTCATCGAGACTTCATCGAGCAGCGGATTGGCGATCGCCGCCTCGGCGGCCAGCACGGCGCGCCTTTCGCCGGTCGCTTCGCCGGTGCCCATCATCGCCTTGCCCATTTCACGCATGATGGCGCGCACGTCGGCAAAATCGAGATTGATGAGCCCTTCCTTCACCATGAGATCGGTGATGCAGGCGACGCCCGAATAGAGCACCTGGTCGGCCATCGCGAAGGCGTCGGCGAACGTGGTTTTCTCGTTGGCGACGCGGAACAGGTTTTGGTTGGGAATGACGATCAGGGTATCGACCGATTTCTGCAGCTCGACAATGCCGGCTTCGGCGACCCGCATGCGGCGAATGCCTTCGAACTGGAATGGCTTGGTCACGACCCCGACGGTGAGAATTCCGAGGTCGCGGGCGATGCGGGCAACGATCGGCGCGGCGCCGGTACCGGTGCCGCCGCCCATGCCGGCGGTCACGAACACCATATGCGCGCCGGAAAGGTGATCGCGGATTTCCTCGAGCACCTCCTCCGCCGCGGCGCGGCCGACGTCGGGCTGCGATCCCGCCCCCAGACCGCCGGTCACCTGAAGACCCATTTGGATGACGCGCTCGGCTCTCGAGGAGGACAGCGCCTGCGCATCGGTGTTGGCGACGACGAAATCGACGCCGATCAAACCGGAGACGATCATGTTGTTGACGGCATTCCCTCCGGCGCCTCCGACCCCGCACACCATGATGCGCGGCTTCAGTTCTCTGAGTTCAGGCGCTTTGAGATTGATCGACATGTCTGGCCTCTCGACGTTGGAGCGCCGCCGGGCGCCCGCTTTGTTTACGGTTTACGCCTGGAAAAACGAATCAGCCGCCGCGCTTATTCGCTTTATCCATACCACTAAAAGCTTTCTCTCAACCATTGCCCGACACGGGCGATATAGCCGCTTGTCCCCGTTGCCGCTTCCGCCGTCCGGCGGCTCGGGCGGAAATATTCGATTCTGGCCGCCTGTGGATAGACGAGCAGGCCGACTGCCGCCGAAAAACTTGGGTTTTTGGCCGACTCCGGCAGCCCGTGGATGCCCAGCGGCCGCCCCAGCCGGACCTGGCCCGAAAGGATCTGTCGGGCCGCCTCCGCTATGCCGGTAAGCTGGCTCGCGCCGCCCGTCAGGATGAGGCGCGACGCGGAATTCGCTCCGAAACCGGCGCCTTTCAGCCGGTCGCGCACGAGTTCCAGGATCTCTTCGACCCGCGGCCTGATGATCCGCAAGAGCTGCGACTTGGGCAGGTGAATCGGGTGTTCGCCGTCGTCCCCGGCGAGCGTCACGGCAATCGTCTCGCGCTCGTCGGAGAAGGAGGTAAGGCAGGCGCCGTAAAGCGTCTTTAGGCGCTCGGCGTCGGCGACCCTGGTGTTTAAGCCGCGCGCGATATCCAAGGTCACATGTGCGCCGCCGAGCGCCAGCGCGTCGACGTGAACGAGACTGCCGCCCGCGAATACGCCGATCGAAGTCGTTCCGGCGCCCATATCGATCAGCGTGGTGCCGAGTTCCGCTTCATCGTCGATGAGTGCGGCAAGGCCGGCCGCGTAAGGCGTTGCGACCATCGCCTCGACCGCAAGATGGCAACGCTCGACCGCAAGCATCAGATTGCGCGCCACGATCGCATCGCAGCTCACGACGTGCATATCGGCGCCGAGGGCGTCGGCGATCATGCCTCTCGGATCCCGGACGTTGCGCATGTCGCCGATCGAGAATCCGTTCGGCAGGGAGTGCAACACCGCGTTGCCCTGCTGCTGGGTGCGCGCTGCGCAGGCTTCGAGTACGAGCTGGACGTCGGCTTCGTTAACGGCGCGCGCGTTGATGCCAACCCGAGCGTTGTAGAGCTGCGAACCGATCCGGCCGCCGGTCACGTTGAGGATCACGCTCTCGGCTTGGACGCCCGCCATGCGTTCCGCCGCGTCCACAGCGCGGCGTATCGCGCCCTCCGCCTGATCGAGATCGACAATGACACCGCCCTTCATTCCCGCCGAACGCTGATGACCGATGCCGAGAACCCGGCAGCGATGCGTGCGCCCGCGTAAGCTCTCAGAGGGATCCGCCGGATCGAGCCGGGCGATCAGGCAGACGATTTTCGACGTCCCGACGTCAAGCGCGCAAAGCAAGGCACTCTTACGGGGCGGAAGGGCCCGCATCCGCGGCGGCAGCATGCGCGCTCTCATGTCTGGCTGCCCTTCGGCGTTTGCGGACCGGCGGTCTGCTCCGGGAGCCGGGCGATGAGCCGGCCCGGAAAGCGCAGGTCGAGCGCCACGATATTTTTGTCGAGCACGCCGTATTTGCGCTGCAACCGGGCGAGTTCGGCGACCGCCGCGACGGCGCCCATTTCAGGCAAAGCGACCTCGATGCCGTTGTCCATTTTGAGCGTCCAGCGGCGCTCGGCGACGAGAATGCCGGCCCTAATCCGCCCGCGCAGATCGCCCGCTGCGTCGAGCAGCGCAAAATATTCTCCGATTCGCGCATTGGCGCCGTCGCCGACCACGAACGGCAGTTTGGTGAAATGTGTTTCGTCAAGCGTGGGGATCGGCGTGCCGTCGGCGGCAATAATCTTTACCGCGCCGTCCTTTTGCCAGAGCGCGTAGGGCCGGCGCTCCTCGATTTCGATCATCACCCGATTTGGATAAAGCTTGGTGACGCTCGCGTCTTTGACGAGCGGGAGAGCGAGGAGCCTGTCGCGCAATTTCGCCACGTCGAGGAAGAGCAGGGAATTCGTCCGACGAATGCCGACGGCACCGAGAATTTGCTTTTCCGACAATTCATGTGCGCCGGCGATCGTTACCGCCTTGATGCCAAATCCGGCGGTTCGCGCGAGAAAATCCGGGATTGCGCCTTCGGTCCGGACAAAGGCCGCGTATTGGCCGCCGAGCATCGCGCCGTAGACGCCGATCGCAGCGAGAAGCGCGAGAGCGACGCCGACACCTGCGCCGCGCGCGGTGAGCAGAACCAGAAGCCGAACGAGGAACGAGCCGCGCTCCATCCGGCGGCGACGTTGCGCGGCGCCGACCGTCATCATCGGCAAACCTCGGTCCGAGGCTACCAAATAGGCCGGCAAGGAGGGCGGAATTGCAAAGACCTCCTTCACCGGTCGCAGGAGGCGTCTTCCACCATCCATTGGACGAGCTCACCGAACGACAGACCGGCATGCGCCGCGATTTCGGGCACGAGCGATGTTTCGGTCATGCCGGGCTGCGTATTGACTTCCAGGATGGCGAGTTGGCCCGTTCCGTTCGGCCCGTCGTCATAACGGAAGTCGGCGCGGCTGACGCCACGACAGCCCAGCGCCTTGTGCGCCCTGAGGGTCAACTCTTGGATAAAGTGGTAAATATTTTCTTTAAGATTCGCCGGAAGAACGTGGATCGATCCTCCCTTGGCGTATTTGGCGCGATAGTCGTACCAGCCGCCGTCCGCGGCCTTGATTTCGATCACGTCATAGGCCTTTTCGCCGATGACGGCGCAGGTGAGTTCGCGCCCGCTGACATAACCTTCGACGAGTACTTCTTCGCCATACGGCCAGTCGTCGCGCGTCAACTCCTGGGGCGGATGGCTTTGGTCTCCCTTCACGATGAGGACGCCGAACGACGAGCCTTCGGCAAGCGGCTTGACGACATAGGGCGGCGGCAGCACATGAGCGCGCGCGGCGGTGAAGCGGTCGACCGTGACACCGGCGGCGACGGGGATGCCGGCCGCTTTCAACACATGCCTGGCGAGATCCTTGCGCATGGCGAGCGCCGAAGCGAGCACGCCGGAATGCGTGTAGGGGATTTGCAACATTTCGAGCACGCCCTGGATGATCCCGTCTTCGCCATACGGACCGTGCAGTGCATTGAAGGCGACATCCGGGCGCATTCGGGCAAGAACCTCGGCGACGTTGCGGTCGACATCGATGCGCGCGACGTCGAACCCTTCCGCGGCAAGCGCTTTGGCGCAGGCTTCCCCCGAAAGCAGCGAAATCTCCCGCTCGGCGGAGAACCCTCCCATCAGCACGGCAACGCGTTTTGGCATCTCATCATCCGTCATTCGGCGCGGAAGGCGGCTCAGAATCCTAACGCAACCGCTCGGCAAATCATATGCGCCGGACCGCTTTGGCAGCTAGCCCACGGAAAAACAGCCCGAAAACTTGCGCGGCTAGGTGCGCGGTTCGCACCGCGATGAACGCCGATCAATGACCGATGGGCGGAAGGATCCTGAAACCCTGGTCCATCAGGACCTTTACGGCGGCCGGCGTATTTAGAAAGGCAAGAAAGGCGGCCGCGGCGGGGTCTTTTGTGCCGGCGATCACCGCCGCCGGATAGATGATCGGGCTGTGACTCGCCCCCGGAAAGACATCGACTACTTTGACTTTCGGTTCGGCCTTGGCGTCGGTCGCATAGACGATGCCGAGTTTGGCTTCGCCGCGCGCCACGAGGCTTAAGGCACCCCGCACGTCGGCAGCCTGCGCCAGTTTCGGTTCGACGCCGTTCCAGACGCCGAGCTTCTGCAGCGCCTCCTTGGCGTAGATCCCCGCCGGGCAGGATTCGACGGTGCAGACCGCAATTCTTCCATCGTCGGCGGCACCGGCAAGATCGAACCGCGGTGCAATTTTGAGCTGCAGCCGCGCGTCCGCCGGCTCGATCAGAACGAGGCTGTTGCCGAGGAGGTTGCGCCGTGTCCCGGGCGCCAGGAGTTTTTTCGTTTCAAGTTCATCCATCCATTTCACGTCGGCGGAAATGAAGACCTCAGCCGGGGCGCCCTGTTCGATCTGTTTGGCGAGAATTCCCGACGAGCCGTAGGAAATGGCCGGCGTCGCTCCGCTCTCCTTGGCAAACAGCGGAGCAATCGCTGCGAGCGCCGTCTGCATGCTCGCGGCGGCGAAAACGACGAGCCGGGAGGCAGTTTGCGCTGTCACGCCTTGCGGGAGCAGCGCAAAGATCACAACGAAACTCACGCAAAGCGACACCCTCGTGCGTCGCAGCAAAGCGCGCATCAATCCTCCGAATGGGCGGTTATGAGCTATATTCTTTGCAATATAGCTTGAGAAAAAGCGGAGATCAATCTGCCCGCGATG
>JASHSW010000041.1 GCA_030038595.1 Methylovirgula sp. | reverse complement strand
ACTCGCGAATCCCTCCCTGCCGATAATCAAATGATCGTGCACCGCGACGTTCAGCGACCTGCCGAGGGCGACGATCTGGTTGGTAAGCTGAATATCGACGCTGGAGGGCGACGGTTCGCCGGAAGGATGATTGTGGACGAGAATGAGCGCGGCCGCGTTAAGTTCGAGCGCGCGGCGCATGACTTCGCGCGGGTAGACGGGAGCGTGATCGACGGTGCCGATACTTTGCACCTCGTCGGCGATCAGGCCGTTCTTTTTATCGAGAAACAGAATGCGGAACTCCTCGCGATCGAGAAAGGCCATGGCCGTCCGGCAATAATCGAGCACCGCCGAGAAACTTCCCATGCTCGACCGCTTTTCCACTTTGACCTTGGCGAAGCGTTTGGCGGCCTCCGCGACGATTTTCAGTTCGACGATCGCCGCCGCGCCCAGCCCGTCGATTTCCTTAAGCCGTTCCGGCCGCGCCGCGACGACTTCGGCGAAGGATCCGAAGCGGGCAAGCAGCGCTTTGGCGAGTGCCTTGATGTCGCGCCGCGGAATGGCGCGGAAAAGCACGAGTTCGAGCAGTTCGTAATCGGCGAGAGCCTTGCCGCCGGCCTTCATGAAGCGCTCCCGTAGCCGTTCGCGGTGGCCGATATAATGCGCATCACCGGGCTGCGAGGCGGTCTTCATATCGTCTCCGTAGCGCGGTACGGCGGCCGCTGCAGCCCTTGCGGGGAAAGGGTGAAGATCTCATGGCCGGTCTCGGTGACGCCGATCGTGTGCTCGAATTGCGCCGACATCGAGCGGTCGCGGGTGACCGCCGTCCAGCCGTCGGAAAGTATCTTCACATGCGGGCGCCCGAGATTGATCATCGGCTCGATCGTGAAGAACATGCCGGGCTTCAGCACGATGCCTTCGCCGCGCCGCCCATAATGAAGAATGTTCGGCTCGTCGTGAAACAGCCGGCCGACGCCGTGCCCGCAGAAATCGCGTACCACCGAACAGCGTTCCGATTCGGCGTAATCCTGAATCGCCGCACCGATGTCGCCGGTCATCGCCCCGGGCTTCACGGCGGCGATGCCGCGCATAAGCGCCTCGTAGGTCACATCGACCAGGCGCAGCGCCCGCCGCGACACCTCGCCGACCAGATACATCCGGCTCGAATCGCCGTGCCAGCCGTCGAGGATCAGCGTGACGTCGATGTTGAGAATGTCGCCCTCGCGCAGCGGCTTGCGCTCGGGAATGCCGTGGCAGACGACGTGGTTGATCGAGGTGCAAATCGACTTGCGATAGCCGCGATAATCGAGCGGCGCGGGAAAGGCGCCGTGCGCGATCGCAAAATCGAAAACGAAATTGTCGAGAAACTCGGTCGTGACGCCTGGCCGAACGTGTCCGACCAGCAAGTCGAGCACCTCGGCGGTCAGCCGCCCGGCCTTGCGCATCCCCTCGAACGCCGCCGGCCCGTGCAACTTGATCTGCCCGGTTTTCCGCCCGGGTACTTCCAAAGCATCAACAAACGTCATTGCCCAAAGCGGAAATGTTCCGCGCTCCGCATTTCTTCCGTAATTTAAGCCTTTGCCACGGCGAGGCAAGGCCGTTGCGCGGCACGGTGCCGGCGGTCGGCCGGATCCGACCGCGGCAACCGCCGGGCGGTGGGATCTGGCCAGACTCGACCCGCCCCATTACAATACTGCTGCACGCGCTGCCGGGGAGAGAGATTCTGTCGACCGAAGGCTTAGACGAGAAACCTCCCAAAGGCCCTCCCGAAGCCAAGCCGGAACGCAAGCTTCACCCGCTGGCGTATGGCATCGAGCGCATGGGGCTCGTCTCGTTGCGCTTCCCCTACGCGGTCGCCGCCGTGCTCATTGTTGCGGCGATCCTTGCGGGCTTCGGCATTGCGCGAATCAAGGTCGACGATTCGCTCAGCCAACTGTTCCGCTCGAACACCCCCGAATTCAAGCAATACGAAGACGTTACCGAGCGGTTTCCGTCGAGCGAATTCGACGTGCTTGTGGTGGTCGAGGGACCGACGCTCCTGCAGCGCGACTCGCTCGAAAAGCTGCGCGATCTCGTCACCGACCTGCAGCTCATCGACGGCACGCGCGGGATTATCTCGCTGTTTTCGGCGCGCCAACCGCCCGAAGGCAACCATCTCCCCGCGCCGCTTTTCCCGGAGAACTTACCGACCGGGCCCGCTTACAATGCGCTTATCCAGAAGGTGATGAACAACGAGATCATCCGCGGCAAGCTCCTTTCCGTCGATGGCCACCTTGCGCTGATCGTACTGGCGCTCAATCCCGATGTCGTCGAGAGCAACAAGCTCAGCGGCGTGATCGGCGAGATCCGCAGCACGATGGCCGAGGACATGAAAGGCTCGGGGCTTTCCGTCGAACTCTCCGGCGTCCCTGTAATGCAGCTCGAGATCCGCAACGCGGTCGAGCGCGACAGAGTGCTTTACAATGCGCTGGGCTTTTTCGGCGGTTGCCTGATCGCCATTCTGTTCTTCCGCCGCATCTCTTTCATGATCATCGCGGCGGCGCCCCCGTTGCTCGCCATCCTGCTGGCGCTCGGAACGCTCGGCTGGCTCGATTTCCGGCTCAACACGTTCCTCAATGTGATGACGCCGCTGATCATGGTCATCAGCTTTTCCGACAGCATGCAATTGACCTTTGCGACGCGCGATCGAATTCTCGCCGGCGACAGCAAGAGCGATGCGTTGCGCGCCGCGATCCATGTGGTCGGTCCGGCCTGCGTACTGACGCACGCCACCGCCGGCTTGTCGTTTATCGCGCTGACTTTCTCGGACTCCTACTTGATCCGCAGTTTTGGCGAGGCGGGATTTATCTCGACGGTTATCGCCCTCGTGTCGGTCTTGACTGTCATCCCGTTACTGGGTCTCTTCCTGCTGCGCCGCGAGGCCGCTTTCGTCTCGCGCATTCGCGGCGCCGACGTCGCGGTCGACGCCCTACGCCGGTTTTGCGGCTGGATCGCGCATCGCATGGTAAGCCGCCCGGCGTTATACAGTCTCCTTAGTCTCGTCGTGGTCGTTGGGCTGGGGACGATCTATGCCCATCTTCAACCGCGCTATCACTTGGCCGATCAGGTTCCGAATCACGAAAAGGCCGTGCAGGCGAATCGCGAGCTCGACAAGGAACTGACCGGCGCCCAGCCGATCGACGTGCTGATCGAATTTCCCAAAGGCCAGTCGCTCTATTCGCCCGAAACGCTGGCGACGATCGCCGAAGTGCACGCCGCCGTCGAGGCGCAGGCGGGCGTCGGCAACGTCTGGTCGCTGGAAACGCTGCGCCGCTGGCTCGCCGAGAAGCTCGGCAAATCGGACGTCGCCACGCTGAAACAATACGTGAATTTGCTGCCCAAATATCTCGTGCGCCGCTTCATCTCGGCCAATCAGGACGCGGTGGTCGTCGAAGGCCGCATTCCGGACGTCGATTCGAGTCAATTGCTGCCGATCATCCATTCGCTTAATCAGAAACTCGACCAAGTTCGAACCGAACATCCGGGATACGAAATCGCCGTCACCGGTCTCGCGGTGATCGCGGCGCGCAACAGCGCGAGGATGATCGAAAAATTAAACCATGGCCTGACCTTCGAGATCATCTTCGTGGCGGCGTTCATCGGCGCGGCATTTCGATCCATTGCGGTCATGCTCGCCGCGATCATGCCGGCGATCTTTCCGGTCTTCGTCGCCGGCGCGATGCTGTGGCTCTTGGGCCAGGGACTGCAGTTTGCGAGCGTGGTCGCCCTGACGGTTTCGTTCGGCCTCGGGCTCAGCGCGACAATTCATTTCCTGAACCGCCTGCGGCTCGAGGACAAGCCTGACCAGGATCCGGCAATCGCCGTCGAACGCGCCACGATCCTGATGGGGCCGCCCTTGATCCTCACCTCGGTCGTCCTTGCCTGCGGTCTGGCAATGACCGTCTTCTCGCAACTTCCGTCGCTGCAGCTGTTCGGCTGGCTTAGTTCCTTCGCCATGCTGACCGCGCTCGTCGCCGATCTCTTCATCCTGCGCCCGACAATCATGCTGCTATTGCGCTGGCGCAGGGGAAGGCAATGGAGCTGAGCCCCGCAGGCTATCAAAGGCGGTGCAAAGTAACCGCCACGCCGGCGACGTCGGTGCCGCCCTGCGGCTTGATGGCGACGGCTTGCAATCCGCCGCGCGTCAAGATCGAAATGCCCGCCGAAAAGCCGACACCGGTGACCAAAACTTCGATAACCGGCCCGCGCACCCGCCCCGTCACGCTGCCCGTGGCGTTGCGCGTCGTCTCGGTCCAGTTGCCGGAGATCGCGCCGCCCTGCTCGGTGACGGTGCTGTTCACATCGAACTTGTAGCTGTCGCTCGCGCAGAGCAGAACTTGGGTCAAGGATTCGCCGCCCGAGGCAACGGAGTAATTGGCGCGACAGCGAATTCTTTCACGCGTCCCGTCCCGCATGGAAATCGTGCCGCTCCCGGCCCACTTCCCCTGCAGCAATGTGAAAGGGCCGGCAAACGCGTTGCCGGCATTGAGCGTCATGGCGGCGAATATTGCCGCAGCGAGCGCGTACGGCTTATGGTTTGGCGACGGAAGCGGCATGAAAATGCGACCCTCCTCAGTGATTCTCGCGGCACGTCTCCGGCACGAGCTGCATTTATTCGACCCAATTCGATCGGGACACTGCGCGATATATGATCGACGGCGGCGATGGAAAGTGGGGGAATTCTAACGATCCCCAAGTCGATCGCAACATTCGACCGCGGCGCGGCGATACGCCATCGCGGCGCGCGCCGACGGGGCGCCGCGACGAGGCCCGGCGCCACTCCCCCCGGCCGCCGGAACCGCACGTTCGTTCAAGGCCCTAGCCGATCCCGGCCGGCTGACGCCCTGCTCCTCAGCCTTTCCAATGCAAGGCGGTGACGAGGGTAAATATGCGCCGCGCCGTATCCATGTCGCAGACGATCTTGCCGTTGAGCCTTTCCTTGAGGAGTGTCGCCGCCTCGTCATGAAGCGCCCGCCGACCCATGTCGATGGCCTCGATCTGGGCGCGGGAGGCGGTGCGGATCGCGTCATAATAGCTCTCGCAGATCAAAAAATAATCCTTGAGCAGCGTCCGGAACGGCGTCAGCGACACGACATGCGCGCAGAGGGTAACGCCCGCTTCGTCGCACACTTCGAGCGCGAGCTTGGAATCATACAGCGAGATCTTGAGCCCATAGGGGCCGTCGTCCCGATCCGGCAGGCCGAATTCGTTCTCCTCGATGAGGTCGTAGACGGCGATTTGCCGTTCATGCTCTTGATCGGATGTGCCGCGGCCGATCGAGGCCTCGTCGAGAACCACCGAGACGAGACGGTTGCGCCGGCTTGGCTCGCTGGCGCTCATGTTCGACCGAGACGCAAGGCGATGGACCGCGCGTGCGCGTCGAGCCCCTCGGCCTTGCCGAGCGCCACCGCGGACGGACCGAGCGCGGCGAGGCTCGCGGCGGAGCACTTTAGGACCGAGATCCGCTTCAGAAAATCGAGGACGCCGAGGCCCGAGGAGAAGCGCGCCGAACGTGCCGTCGGCAGAACGTGATTCGAGCCGGCGACATAATCGCCGATCGCCTCGGGGGTATGGGCGCCGACGAAAATCGCCCCGGCATTGCGGATACGCCGCGCCAGGTCGTCGCCGCCCGCGGCAATGATTTCGAGATGTTCGGGAGCGATCGCATCGGCGAGCGGCAAAGCGTCGGCGATGGCGCCGACCCGAATGATCGCGCCGAAATCGCGCCAGCTTGCGCTCGCGATGTCGCGGCGCGGCAGGCCCGCCAATTGGCTCGCAACCGCCGCCGGCGCGGCTGAGGCGAGTTCCGCGCTGTCGGTGATGAGGATCGCTTGTGCGGCTTTGTCGTGCTCGGCCTGGGCGAGAAGATCGGCGGCGATCCAGGCCGGATCGGCACTCCCGTCGGCGATGATCAGCACTTCCGAAGGCCCGGCGATCATGTCGATGCCGACCCTGCCGAACACCCGGCGTTTCGCCGCCGCTACATAGGCATTGCCGGGCCCGACGATTTTGTCGACCGGCGCGATGCTCGCCGTTCCGTAGGCGAGCGCGGCGATCGCCTGGGCGCCGCCGACGCGGTAGATCTCGTCGACTCCGGCAAGCTCCGCCGCGGCAAGGACCAGCGGATCGAGTTGGCCGTCGGGCGCCGGAACGGCCATCACCAGGCGCGAGACTCCCGCCACCTTGGCCGGTATCGCGTTCATCAGAACCGAGGAAGGATAGCTTGCCGTGCCGCCCGGCACGTAAAGCCCCGCGGCTTCGATCGGCTGCCAACGCCAGCCGAGCTCGACGCCGAGCGCATCGGTGAAAAACAGGTCCTGCGGCCGTTGCCGCTCGTGGAATTCTCGGATGCGCCGATGCGCGAGGTGGAGCGCCGCCAGCGCCTCCGGCGCCGCGGCCGCCCGCGCCGCGGCGATCTCCTCTTTCGAAACGGCGATGCCGACGCTCCCGAATACGCGGCGTTTCGCTGCCGCCACGTAGGCATTGCCCGGTCCAACGATCTTGTCGACCGGCGCAATGCTCGCCGTTCCGTAGGCGAGCGCGGCGATCGCCTGGGCGCCGCCTATGCGATAGATCTCGTCGACTCCGGCAAGCTCCGCCGCCGCAAGCACGAGCGGATCGATATGGCCGTCGGGCGCCGGAACCGCCATCACCAGGCGCGCGACTCCCGCCACTTTGGC
>JASHSW010000040.1 GCA_030038595.1 Methylovirgula sp. | reverse complement strand
CTTTCAGGAGCGCCTTGGCGACCGGCGAGATCCAACTGATTTCGCCGAGTTCCGAACGCGCTTCGTCGATGCCGACGATGCGCACCGTGTTCTCCTCGCCTTCGCCGTTACTGTAGGTGACAGTCGCGCCGAAGAAGACGCGGCCTTTGTTCTTCTGTTTGCCGGGATCGACGACCTCGGCAATTTCGATGCGTTTCATCAAAAAGCGCATGCGCCGATCGATCTCCCGCAGGCGTCGTTTGCCGTAGATATAGTCGCCGTTCTCCGAGCGATCGCCGTTGCCGGCCGCCCAAGAGACGATCTCGACGATCTTCGGCCGCTCATCCTGCTGCAGCTGACGGAATTCGGCGCGCAGCCGCTGCAAACCTTCCGGCGTGATGTAGTTGTTGACGCCGGCCGGCAGCTCTGGGGCGGCGTCGTCGAAATCGGTTTCGGGCTCGGTTTCTTTGGTGAAGGCTTTGCTCATGGAACGCATAGTTGGCAATCGCCGCGCCGATGGCAAGAGGCGCCGCCAATCTCGCTTTTCTGGACATCGCCCCTCACGCATGGCAAAAGGCGCGACCGAAATTACCGGAAGCTCCGATGTCGGATCTCCGCCGCCTCGAACGAGAAACGCTCGCCGCGATCGAAACGGCCGCCGACGAACCGGCGCTCGAAGCGGTGCGCGTCGCGGCGCTCGGCAAGAAGGGCACCATCTCGGCACTTCTGGCGAACCTCGGCAAGATGTCGCCCGACGAGCGCAAAACACAAGGCGCGCGCATCAACGCGCTCAAGGACAAAGTGTCCGCCGCGCTTGCCGAGCGCCGCGGCGCGTTGAAGACGGCGGCGCTCGAACATCGTCTGGCCACCGAGACGATCGACGTGACTTTGCCGGCGCGCACGAGCCCGCTCGATATCGGGCGCGTCCACCCGCTCTCGCAAGTCAATGACGAGATCGCAGCGATCTTCGCCGACCTCGGCTTTGCGATTGCCGAAGGGCCGGACATCGAGACCGACGATTACAATTTCGGCAAACTCAACTTTCCGCCCGAGCATCCGGCGCGCGACATGCACGACACGTTCTTCTTGGCGCCGGACGCGCGCGGCGAACGCAAGTTGCTGCGCACCCATACGAGCCCCGTGCAGGTGCGCACCATGCTCCGCCAAAAGCCGCCGATCCGCGTCATCTGCCCGGGCCGCGCCTATCGCTGCGACTCGGACCAGACCCATACGCCGATGTTCCATCAGGTCGAAGGGCTGGTCGTCGACAAACAAGCCAATCTCGGCCAGTTGAAATGGACGCTCAGCGAATTCTGCAAGGCTTTCTTTGAAGTCTGCGATGTGGCGATGCGTTTTCGCCCGAGCTATTTCCCGTTCACCGAACCGTCGATGGAGGTCGACATCCAATGTTCGCGCCGATCGGGCGAGATCCGCTTCGGTGCGGGCGAGGATTGGCTGGAAATTCTCGGCTGCGGCATGGTGCATCCCAACGTGCTCGAGAATTGCGGGCTCGATCCCGAAGTTTACCAGGGATTTGCCTGGGGAATCGGGATCGACCGGATTGCAATGCTGAAATATGGAATGCCGGACCTGCGGGCGTTCTTCGAGGCGGATATCCGCTGGCTCAGGCACTACGGCTTCCGGCCGCTCGATTTCCCGACGCTGCTTGCTGGGTTATCGAGCTGATCGCATCTACCGACAATCAGAAATCGCTGGCGATGCCCTTCACTTCCCAGTCGCCGTAGCGTACCGGATCGGGACCCTTGCGACCGCCGACCTCGATTGGACGATGGTCCGCCGCGGCGAGACGCCGGCGTTCTTGCGCCTCGGCCAGAGCGCGTTGTGCGGCGGGATTCAGGCTCTGCCGCGCTTCCGTCTCGTTGCGGCGGTTGTGTTCCATGAGTTTCATCTCAACTCTCTTTCACGATGCCCCTTGGCTCGTCATAAGTCCCGCAAAGCGGCGGAAGCATGACGAGATTGATCTGCTCGGAACGGATTTTTATCGATGTCGGTGTTAGAATCGAACTCGAATCAAGCGAGCCTGTCTTCGTCGCGCGGCCTCGCGAATACGCCAGCATGGCGCGGAGCCCTTCGATGGTAAAGCCGCCGCGCGCTGTCATGCGCGCCGAAGAGTCGGTGGCGGTCCCCGGACTCGCGGTGCGCGTCGCAGCCGCCACGATCTTGCGCGACGTGGTAGGCGGCGGCCATACGATCGACGAGCTCTTTGCGACGGGTTCGGGTCTGTCGCGGCTTGCTGGGCTTGCGGCGCGCGATGTCGCACTGACGCGCTCGATCGTTACCGTGGCGCTGCGCCGACTCGGTACGATCCGCCACGCCTTGGCGGCGCTCCTTGAGAAGGACTTGCCGCGCGGCCTGGCGCAGATCGAGTCCTGTCTGACGATCGCCGCGGCGCAAATTCTTTTTCTCGACGTGCCCGACCACGCCGCAGTCGATCTCGCCGTCCGCATCATGCGCCTCGACCAGAAGACCGTTCCTTATGCTCCGCTTGTTAATGGAGTGTTACGCAACCTGATCCGCAGGCGCGATCTCCTCCTGGCCGAGGGCGCGGCCCTCGATCAGGACGCGCCCGCTTGGCTCGCCGCGCGTTGGCGCAACACCTATGGCGAGGCGACGGCGCAGGCGATCGCCGCCGCCAACCGGCAGGAGCCGACGCTCGACGTCACGGTCAAATCCGATCCCGCGCTTTGGGCAGAGCGACTCGGCGCTCGTCTTTTGCCGACCGGTTCGCTGCGCCTCTCGACACGTCGGCCGATCGCCGAACTGCCGGGCTACGCCGACGGCGCCTGGTGGGTGCAGGATGCGGCCGCGGCGCTGCCGGCCAGGCTGCTCGACGCAGCGCCGGGGATGAAGATCGCCGATTTCTGTTCGGCGCCCGGCGGTAAGGCGGCGCAGCTCGCGGCGCGCGGCGCGCGGGTCATCGCGATTGACCGCTCGGCGGAACGCCTCAAACTGCTCGCCGCCAATTTCCGGAGGCTGCGGCTCGAGGCTGAGATCGTTGTCGCCGATGTCCTCGCGCTCAAGGGCGTTGCCTTCGATGCGGTGCTGCTCGACGCTCCCTGTTCGGGAACGGGTACGATCCGTCGCCACCCCGATATCGCCTGGACGAAGAAACCGGGCGACATCGGCAAGCTCGCCGCAATTCAGAGCCGCATGCTCAACAAGGCCTTCGAACTCGTCAAACCCGGCGGCAGCATCGTCTATTGCGTCTGCTCGATCGAACCGGAAGAAGGCGATCAGCAGATCGCCTCCTTGCTGCGCCGCAACCCAGACGTCAGGCGTTCGCCGATCCGGCCCGAAGAGATCGGCGGTCTCGGCGAACTCATCAATGCGAACGGCGAACTGCGCACGCTGCCGTCGCATTTTCCGGCGGAAGATCGCCGCATGGCCGGCCTCGACGGTTTCTTCGCGGCAAGGCTCTTACGCAGCCAGTGATGTTGCGTTCAAGCGAATTTTGGCCAAAGTTTGGAAGATTCGAACAGCCGACCGGGAGGCGATGATCTGAGTCCTGCCGAGATGGAAGACAAGTTGCAGATCGTCAGGCGCGCAGCGGCGCGCGCCGCCGGCCGTCTGCGGCGTCTTGCGACCCTTCCTGCCTTCGCGCTGGCAGCGGTGCGTACGAACCCGCCGGAACGTCTGCTCGTTGCGCCGCAGGACATTCGCACAAGCGACTCGACGATCGCCAGCGAGATCTATTCCGGCTATTTCGCTTTGGCGGGGAAAGTGGTCAACCTGCACGGACGCTCGCCGTTCGAGGTCGAGGCGCCCTCGCGTTCCTGGGAGCGTGCGCTCAACAGCTTCGGTTGGTTGCGGCATCTGCGTGCCGCGGATACCGCGCTGGCGCGCGCCAACGCCCGCGCGCTCGTCGACGATTTTCTCACCCTCGCCGAAAAGCCGGGTGGAACGACCGCTTGGGAACCGCGCGTCGCCGTCCGCCGAACTCTGTCGTTCCTTTCGCAATCGCCGATCATTCTTGAGACCGCCGACCGCGAATTCTATCGCCGTTTTATGCGCGCTCTGACGCGCACCCAACTTTTCCTCGATCGGCAGATTACAGCCGGGCTCGTTCACGGCGACGAGCGCCTTTTTGCCGCGATCGGCCTCGCCGAACTTGGCCTTTGCATGCAGACGGACGGTGGTTACCAGCGCCGCGGCACGCGACTGCTCGCCGACGAACTTGTCCGGCAGATCCTGCCGGACGGCGGTCATGTCAGCCGCAATCCGGATGTACTCATTCGTCTGTTGCTCGATCTGTTGCCGCTGCGCCAGACCTACGCGGCGCGTGGCGTCGCTCCGCCGCCGCAATTGCTCAACGCCATCGACCGCATCCTGCCGATGCTGCGCATGCTGCGCCATGGCGACGGCACGCTCGCGCTCTTCAATGGCATGGGCGTTACCGAGCCCGATATTCTCGCGACCGTGCTCGCCTATGACGATCCGCGCGCCAAAGCGATGGTCAATGCACCGCATTCCGGCTACCAGCGCGTCGAAGCCGGACCGAGTCTGCTGATCGTCGATGTCGGCCAGCCGCCGCCGCCTGAGTTCTCGACGCAGGCCCATGCCGGCTGCCTGTCCTTCGAATTCTCCGTCGGGCCGCAAAGGCTGGTCGTCAACTGCGGCGCCCCCGACGTCAACCGCATCGCCGCGCATCGCGCCGCGCGCGCCACCGCCGCGCATTCCACGCTGATCGTCGACGACACGTCCTCCTGCCGCTTCGCGAGCGGGCACGGCCTCGAAAAATGGTTCGGGAATGAAATTCTTTCCGGGCCCCGGCAGGTCGGCGTCGAACGCCAGAACCTGCCGATGAAAACCCGCCTCCTGGCTGCCCACGACGGCTATCGCATGCGTTTCGGGCTGATCCACGAGCGCCAGCTCACGCTCGGCTGCGACGGGATGCGGCTCGAAGGCCGAGACCGGCTGCGAGCCGCATCCCCAAATGCCGAGGATTCGCATCCTTATGCGCTGCGTTTCCACATCCATCCGAGCGTGCGCTTGCAAAGTGCGCCCGACGGCCGCGCCGTGCTTCTCGATCTGCCGGACGACAGTCGCTGGGTCTTTACTGCGCAGGACTGCGACATCGAAATCGAAGAAAGCGCTTTCTTTGCGGCGACTGACGGCCCACGGCCCTGCGAGCAGATCGTCGTCCGTTGCCGCACCGATGCGAAGACGCAGATCGTCTGGGCATTGCAGCGCATGGAGGAATATCAGGATAAAGAGGCAGCAGCCGCGGACGAACATCCGGAGAAAGATACAGCCGCCGCGGATGAAGGAGAGGAGAAGGAAACGCTTACCGCGTATGGGGAGAAAGTTTAGGCGATCAGACGTCGTCGAGTCGCCTTCACCCAAGCGGTGGCGCGCGCTTCGGGATCGGCGGCACGCGTGATGTCGGTAACGACCGCGATAACGTCGGCGCCGGCTTCGAACACTCGCGCGGCGCGCTCTAACGTGATCCCGCCGATCGCGACCAGCGGAATCGTGCCGATCCGCTTTTTCCATTCGCCGACGCGGGCGAGACCTTGCGGCGCGAACTCCATCGCCTTCAGGATCGTCGGATAGATGGGGCCAAGCGCGATATAATCCGGCTTGGCCGCGAGCGCGCGCGCCAGCTCTGCGTCGTCGTGCGTGGAGATTCCAAGCCGCAGCCCGGCGGCAGCGATCGCGGCACGGTCGGCGGACTTAAGATCGCCCTGGCCTAGATGCACGAAGCGGCAGCCAAGATCGATCGCCTCCTGCCAATAATCGTTGATGACAAGTGCCGCACCGGCCTTGCCGCACAGATCTTCGGCGGCGGCGATTTCGCCGCGCAGCGCCTCTCGCGGCCGATCTTTGATGCGCAACTGTACGAATTTCACGCCGCACGGCAGAAGCCGTGCAATCCACGCGGCACTGTCGACGATCGGATAGAAGGGATCAAGCACGACGCGGAAGTTCGACAAAGGCCCGGCCGAGCTGCGGTGTCGAAGGTTCCGCCATGTCGCGCGGCGGAATCGGCTCGGCGCAATAGGCTACGCGCCCTGCCTCGACGGCGAGCGCAAAGGCGCGCGCCATGGCGACGGGGTCGCCCGCTTTGGCGACCGCGGTATTGAGCAGCACGCCGTCGTAGCCGAGCTCCATCGCCGCCGCCGCGTGTGCCGGCGTGCCTATCCCGGCGTCGACGATGAGCGGCACGGCGGGGAAACGTTTGCGCAGCGCCTGAAGCGCGAAGGCGTTGTTGAGCCCGCGCCCCGAGCCGATCGGCGCGCCCCACGGCATCAGCACCTCGCAACCCGCGCCAATGAGCCTTTCGGCGACGACGAGATCTTCGCTCGTATAGGGAAAGACCTGGAATCCGTCGTGCGAGAGAATCGCCGCCGCTTCGACGAGACCGAACACGTCGGGCTGCAGCAAATCGTCGTCGGCGATGACTTCGAGCTTGACCCAGGAGGTCGCGAAGATTTCGCGCGCCATTTGCGCGGTGGTCACTGCTTCCTTCACGCTGCGGCAGCCTGCGGTGTTCGGCAGAACTTTGACGCCGAGTTCGCGGATCAGCGACCAGAAGCTCTCGCCGGCGCGATTGCCGCCGGCCTCGCGCCGCAATGAAACGGTAACTACCTCGGTGCCCGAGGCCTTGATCGCCGCGGCGAGAACGGCGGGCGAAGAATATTGCGCCGTTCCCAGGAGGAGCCGTGCGGCGAGCGTCGTGCCGTAGAGCGTGAAGGGCGCGTTATCCATAGCGAATTCCTATTATCCGCCTTGGCGCGGCACGAGGACCTCGACCGCGTCGCCGGATTTCAACGGCGTCGCCGTGCGATCGACGGCACGCACGAAAGCCTGATTCAAAGCGGTCGCCACCACCGTTCCCTCATAGCCGAGCTCGCGGAGCAAAGCCGAGAGCGTCGGAGCTTCGACTTCAAGCTCTTTGCCGTTGACCTGGATCAGCATCCATGACCTCCGGAAAATAGGCGTCGCGCAAGACCACCGCCGCGGCGCGGCGCGCCAGTGCCGGCGCCAGCAAGAATCCATGCCGGTAGAGACCGTTGACGTCGAGCACGCGGCCGACACGGCGGATGCGCGGCAGATTGTCGGGAAATGCCGGACGCAGGTCCGCGCCGGTCTCGACGATTTCCGCCTCGCCGAATGCGGGATGCAGCGCATAGGCGGCACTCAACAATTCGAGCATCGAGCGCGCCGTGACGCGCCTGTTTTCGTTTTCGATCACCGTCGCGCCCACCATGAAGCGCCCATCGCCGCGCGGCACGACGTAGACCGGATGGCGCGGATGCAGCAGCCGCACCGGCCGCGCGAGCGAAATTTCCCGCGTCGCAAGAATCAGCATCTCGCCTTTGACGCCGCGCAGATCCGCGAGTCGGTCGCGCGCGGCAAAGCCGCGGCAATCGATGATCCAATCGGCGGGCTCCGTCACGGCTTCGGCGGCGGTGTCGAAACGAAAGCAGACCGTCGCGAATTCCCTGAGGTGCGCGGCGAGCATCGACGTGGCGCGGCGCGGATCGAGATGCGCCTCACCCGCAAAGAACAGCGCCGCATCGAACCGGCCGGCGAGATCCGGTTCGCGCTCGGCGACGCCGGCCGGGTCGAGCTGCACGAAGCCGGAGGTTACGCGCGAGAACCGGATGAGGTCGGGACGATCGCGCGGCGGCGCGACGACCAACGTGCCGTTGACCTCCGCGGCAGGCACGGTATTCGTCCAATATTCGATCCCTTCGCGCCCCCATTCGAGAACAAGCGGCGCGGCGCCCTCGTCCTCGCACCAAGGCGCCAGCATGCCGCCTGCGAAATAGGAACATCCGAGCCCAGGGCCGGCGGCGCGCTCGACGATCTCGACCGATTGCCCGGCGCGCGCCAGCTCATACGCTACCGCGAGCCCCACCACGCCGGCGCCGAGAACACGGATTTTTTGGGAGGAACCTGCCATGACCATCCCTACGCCAGTGCGAACTGGATCAGGTTCGAAGGGTCGCTGGGCCGCTCATAAGCGCTGCCAGCCTCTCAGCCCCCTGCCGGGGATCCCCTAGGTGCGAAGGTTAAATAGGCCGCAGGGGCGGGTGCCGTCAAGGACGCACGGCGCCGCCTCAGTTCATCGCCAAAACCAAGTTGCGGATCACCGGATAGATCTGCGCGTTCCAACGCTTGCCGCTGAACGTCCCATAGTGGCCGACGCCAACCTGGTAATGGTGCCGTTTGAGATGCGGACGAAGCCCGTTGCAGAGGAGGTGCGCCGCCGCGGTCTGCCCGACCATACAAATATCGTCGCGCTCGCCTTCGATGGTCAAAAGCGCAGTACGGCGGATCGCGCCAGGGTTCACCTTGCGGCCGCGATGTTTCAATTGGCCTTTGGCCAGCAGAGCGTCCTGAAAAACGATCTTCACGGTTTCCAGATAGAATTCCGCCGGCAAGTCGAGCACCGCGAAATATTCGTCGTAAAACGTCATGATCGCCTGCGCGTCTTCGTCCCTGCCGTTGCTGAGGTGTTGATAAAGATCGCGATGCGCCTGGATATGGCGTTCCATGTTCATCGACATGAATGCGAAAAGTTGTACGAAGCCCGGATAGACTTTGCGGCCTGCTCCCGGCAGGCGAAACGGAACGCGCGAGATCAAGTTCCTCTCGAACCATTCGATGGGTTTCGAGATCGCGAGTGCGTTGACCTTCGAAGGGTTCACGCGCGCGTCGATCGGCCCCGCCATCAAGGTCATGCTGCGCGGCTCGGCGGGGTTGCGTTGTTCCGCCATCAGCGCGACGGCGGCGAGCGCCTGAACGCAGGGCTGGCAGACGGCGAGCAGGTGCGCGCCGGGGCCAATCTTCTCGAGGCAGGCGACAATATAGTCGACGTAGTCTTCGAACCCGAACTGCCCTTCCTCAATCGGCACGTCGCGGGCATTTTTCCAGTCCGTAATATAGACTTCGTGATCACGCAGGAGCGTCTTCACGGTGTCGCGCAAGAGCGTCGCGAAATGTCCGGAGAGCGGCGCGACCACCAACATTTTCGGCTGCGCCGTGGCGCTGTCCTTCGAAAAGCGGATGAGATCGCAGAACGGCAAAGAGAGAAGAGTCTCTTCCCGCACGGCGATGTCGCGGCCGTCGACACGGATGCTCCTGACGCCATAGGAAGGGCGCGTGTGGGTAAGCCGGCTGCGCGCAATCAGCTCAAGCCCAGCGGCCAGTCGTTTGGAAACGCCTAAATCACCGATCCCGTTGAATAACCTGCCGAGATCGGTACCGGCCCGGGCGATCGCGCGGAGCGGTTCGGAGGCCTCGGAATAGGCCTGGTAGGCGCGATACAGCATGTCTCGGCGCATCCAATCTGGGATTAGGAAATCGTCAAATTGGCCGGTCATCTTCAACGCTAACGTTTCCAGCTAGAACGCTAGTGCTTTTTATGCTGCGCTGCAATATCATGCGGTGCTCAAAGATTCATCTGTTGGGTGAGCCCATGACGCGTCCCGTGCTGACCATCTCCAGCAAGAACTACTCCTCTTGGTCCCTGCGCGGCTGGCTCCTCTGCCAGCTCGCCGGATTGGAGGTCGAAGAACAGGTCGTCTCGATCGACGATCCGACCAACCGGGCCGAGCTACTGCTGCTGGCGCCCTCCGTGCTGGTGCCGCGCCTCACCCAGAAGGGAGTCAGCGTCTGGGATACGCTGGCCATCGCCGAATATTTGGCCGAACTTTATCCCAAGGCCGGCATGCTGCCGGCGGAGCGCGCGGCGCGCGCCCATTGCCGCTCGATTTCCGGCGAAATTCACTCGGGCTTCTACAATCTGCGTTCGGCGCTGCCGATGAACCTCAAAGCCCGGCACACGAACTTCAAGATTTTTGCCGGGGCCCAGCCGGACATCGATCGCATCGAGACGATCTGGAAGGAATGTCTCGAGCGGTGGGGCGGCCCGTTTCTCTTCGGCGCAAAACCGACGATCGCCGATGCGATGTACGCGCCGGTCTGCACGCGTTTCATCACCTATGGCGTGCCGATGAAGAAGACTTCAAAAGAGTATTGCGAGACGATCATGAAATGGCCGCCGATGGTCGAATGGTTCGAAGCGGCCAACGCCGAGCCGGAGGAGCTGGCGGAACTCGATGTCGAATTCTAGGAATCTTCCGGCCCTCCGCCGCACTGCTCTGCGGCGGCGATTCACGAAGACCCTTGGCAAAGTACCGCCGGCGCGGCGGATGTGCGACGCGGCCGCCGCCTCTCCGGCCGTCTCGTAGCGGAGGCGGGCGCACGGGAATTCGATGCCGAGTTGATCTTAATCATTCCGTCTTCGCGTAAGCCGGGCGAAGAGAGATCCGCCGTTGAATTTCCGGCAGACGGAATATGCTGAAATCGCACGAATACAACATCACCAATCGCATTCTCCTTGCTCTGCCGGCACGGACAATGAAGCGATTACGGCCGGATCTGAAATTCCTGGAGACGACAGGAGGCCAGAAGATTGACCATGTCGACGGGCCGATCCGGTATTTGTATTTCGTCAACCGGGGCATGGTCTCGCTCGTCAAGACGATGAACGATGGCCGCACGGTGGAAGTCGGCGTCGTCGGAATCGAAGGGGTCACCGACCCGAATGCTCTTTTTGGCATCGACACCGCGATTGTAGAAACAGTCGTACAGATTCCCGGATCGGCATTTCGCATTCGACGCGATCTTTTGAAGCAGGTGATGGCAACCGATGATTTCTTTCGCGAAATGATGCAGAGATTTGCGCGCTTTTCCTTCGGCCAACTCGCCCAGACCGCCGCCTGCAATCGACTGCATTCGCTCGAGGAACGCTGTTGCCGATGGCTACTGATCTGCAACGACAATGCGCTTTCCGATACGTTCCCGCTGACGCACGAATTCCTTGCCATGATGCTCGGCGTTCAACGCGCGGGTGTTTCGATTACCGCAAGTTTTCTGCAGAAGGCGGGATTGATCAAATATGCGCGCGGCCAAGTGACGATCTTGAACCGCGCAGGCCTCGAGGACGCGGCCTGCGAATGTTACGCTTCTATGCGTAGTGCGCTTGAAGAGCTCTTTCGCAGCTGAATGCGCGCTGCCGGACGCCAGTTCGTCAATGTACGAAATCGAACAGACGCTTACCATACGAATGCAGTATTCGGGAGAACTTTCAGAAATTGGGACGTGCACATACCACGGTTTAGCCCGGCGAGGAGCGAACGAGGATGGCCAATTCCGATCAAATCCAGAAATTAGGAAGGGAGCAACTTGAGGCGGCAAGCTCGGCCGCCGCTTCCTTTGCAAAAGGCCTGCAAAATATCGCAGCGGAGACAATTGACTTCTCTAAGAAGTCGCTGGAAGCAAATGCCGCCTGCTTGGAGCGGCTGCTGAATGCGAAATCGCTCGATGAGGCGATTCAGATCCAATCCGAACATATGAAGTCCATCTATGAAAACCTGGTCGCGCAAACAACCAGGATGAGCGAACTCTGCACCGCGCTCGCCAAAGACTCTTTCAAGCCGGTCGAGGACGCTTTTATGGGATTCCAGACGACCGCCCGGGGCAAGGCCCCGGCCAGCAAATAGGTGCCCGGCGAAGGAGGCTCGCTTGGGTACGAGGGAAACGCCTGACCCTTCCCGCGACAGGAGCCTGCAAGAATGGATCTGCCGAGAAAATATCAAGAACCTGCGCGCCCAACTTGCTGAAGCGAATGACGAGAGGCGTCGCACGACGCTGTCCACGCTGCTCGCCGAACAAGAGGCTATTCTTGCGCGGCTGGAGTCGCGGCAAGGCGAGGAGTGATGCGGGGCGTTCCGCTGCGCGACGGCGGATTCTTGCGAACCTGCACGGAAAGAAGCGGATGGCCCGAGTCCCGCCGAAGATCGTCCCTTCGCACCCCACTCACGCCAGGGCCGCCAAACCCTCGAACATCGCGCGCCCATCCGTGCCACCTACCAGCGAATCGACGAGATTTTCGGGGTGCGGCATGAGGCCGAGTACGTTGCAGTTCTCCGAATAAATGCCGGCGATGTCGTTCATCGAACCGTTCGGATTGGCGGGTCCGCCGACCGCGCCCTTCGCGTCGCAATAGCGGAAGGCGACGCGGCCCTCGCCCTCGAGCCGCGCGATCGTCTCGGCGTCGGCCGTGTAGTTGCCTTCGCCGTGGGCGATCGCAACCTCGATCACCTGATGTTTGCGGTAGCGCGAAGTGAACGCGGTATCGTCGCGTTCGACGCGCAGATGCTGCAGGTGGCAAGCAAACCGCAAGTTGCTGTTGCGCATCAGCACGCCGGGCAGAAGGCCGCTCTCGCAAAGGATTTGGAATCCGTTGCAGATACCGAGCACGCGGCCGCCCTGCGCCGCATGGGCGCGCACTGCCTCCATGATCGGGGAGCGCGCCGCGATCGCTCCGCAGCGCAGATAATCGCCATAGGAAAATCCGCCGGGCAGAACGACGAGATCGGTGCCTTGCGGCAGTTCCCGTTCGGCATGGAAGACGAGCGCCGGCTTTCGTCCGCTCGCCTTGGCGAGCGCACGGATCACATCGCCTTCGCGATTGGACCCGGGGAAGAGAATAACGGCGGCGCGCACGGTCTTTAAGAAAACTCGATCCGGTAATTCTCGACGATCGTATTGGCGAGCAGTTTCTCGCAGGCGCGTTTGAGAAGGTCCTGCGCCTTGGCGCGGTCCTCGGTCGCAAGCTCCACTTCGAAAATCTTGCCCTGGCGGACGCTCTCGATGCCGGCAAGATCGAGCGACTTCAAGGCGCCCTCGATCGCCTTGCCTTGCGGATCGAGCAGCCCATTCTTCAAGGTGACGATGATGTTGGCCTTCATGATCTCCGCTCGAGGCCCGTTCCCGATAGATCTCTGCGAGCGGCAGCACGATGTCCCGCGCCGGCAAGTCGAGCGTCCAACCTTCGCGCTGCCGCTCAGGACTGGACGAGCTTCGGCCCGATTGCGCGCGGCGGCTCGTTCTCTTGCAGGATACCGAGACGCCTCGCCACTTCCGTATAGGCTTCGACGAGGCCTCCCATGTCGCGCCGGAACCGGTCCTTGTCGAGTTTGTCGCTCGACTTCATGTCCCAGAGCCGGCAGGAATCCGGCGAGATCTCGTCGGCGACGACGATGCGCATCACGTCGCCTTCCCAGAGCCGGCCGCATTCCATCTTGAAATCGACCAGCCTGATGCCGACGCCCAGGAAGAGCCCACTCAGGAAATCGTTGACGCGGATGGCGAGCGCCATGATGTCGTCGATTTCCTGCGGATTGGCCCAGCCGAAGGCGGTGATGTGTTCTTCCGATACCATCGGGTCGTTCAATTCGTCGTTCTTGTAATAGAACTCGATGATCGAGCGCGGCAGCTGCGTGCCCTCCTCGAGGCCGAGCCGCGTCGAGAGCGAGCCCGCCGCTACGTTGCGTACGACCACTTCGAGCGGCACGACCTCGACCTCGCGAATCAACTGCTCGCGCATGTTGAGGCGGCGGATGAAATGCGTCGGTACGCCGATGTCGTTCAAGTTCTGGAAGATGAACTCGGAGATGCGGTTGTTGAGTACGCCTTTGCCGTCGATCACCTCGTGCTTTTTGGCGTTGAACGCGGTTGCATCGTCCTTGAAGTGCTGGATGAGCGTGCCGGGTTCCGGCCCTTCGTAGAGGACCTTGGCCTTGCCTTCGTAGATGCGCCGGCGGCGATTCATGGGGATTAACCGTGGCTGGGGATGATCCATGGGGTGGCCCTGGCTCCTGTAAGAGGTCCCGAGGCCGCTACTTAAACGGAAATTCGTTCGGCCTTTACGGGTATGGATGGGGCACGTCGGCGCCGCGGGTCCAAAAAAGTACCTAGCTTTTTCCGGGCGGCGATACAAGCATCACCGCGCCGGGATGGCCGGCGCAGGGGGGCCGAACCGCCGCCGCAAAGTTGCGAAATACTCCTTTCCATGCAATAGCTTAGCATGGCCTATCGGAGGCGGCGCTTGACCTGCCGCAACGCCCCGCCGCGTCGATCGCCTTAGGCTCGGCCTTGCGATCGACCGTGCTTTCCCGCGGCCGCGTGTCGACAGCGTCTTCGGCAATGGCCAAGTGCCCTGTTCGGAGATAATTGGTCCGGCCCGAAATGCGAGGTTTCGATGACTACGTTCGACGAGCGCGAAAAGGCCTACGAAGCCAAACTCGCGCATGACGAGGAACTCAAGTTCAAGGCCAATATCCGCCGCAACAAGTTGCTCGGCCTCTGGGCGGCGAAAAAATTGGGGAAAGAGGGCAATGCGGCCGAGGAATACGCCAGCGCCCTCGTCGCCGCGCAGCTCGAAGGAGCCGGCGAGGAGGTAATCTTCCGCAAAATCCGCGCCGATTTCGACGCCACGGGCGTAGCGCAATCCGATCATCAGATCCGCCGCGAGATGCAGGAACTGCACGCCGCCGCGATGAATGACGTGATCTCCGGGATTGGAAAAGCGAACTAAGCTGGTTTCGAGCACGGCCGCGCCCGAAAGAGCGCGGCCGCCAGTTTCCGCGATCAGGCCGTTCTATTGAGCCTGAAGATGGCAATCGCATCGCCGCGCGGATAGTTCAGCTGGAAGTTTCCGCCCGCCGCTACCGCAACGTATTGCTGGCCGTCGACCTCATAGGTGACCGGAGGCGCGTTCACTCCTGCGCCGAGGTTGAAACGCCACACCCTTTCGCCGGTCTTCGCATTGAGGGCGTCGAACCAGCCGTTGCCCTCGCCCGTGAAGACGAGGTTGCCGCCCGTCGCCAGGACGCCGCCGATCAACGGCTGCGGGGCGTGATACTTCCAGGCGATCTTGCCGGTATCGACGTTGACCGCATCAAGCACGCCGTTTTGCAGCGCCTTGTCGCCGGCGACGTTGGTGAACGTGCTGCCAAGTCGCATCTGCCCAGGAACCGTTTCGGTCGGCTGCGTGGTGAACTTCATGAGCTGATTCATTTCCATGACGTAGAGGAGGTGCGTCTCCGGCGAATAGGCCGGGGGCGACCATTCGGCGCCGCCGTTGGCGCCCGGCAACATGTCGACGCCTTGCTTGGTCGGCGTCGTGAACATGTTGTCGGACATTTTGACCAAGGGCTCGGACTTGCGGATCAGCTTGCCTGTGTCGCGATCGACGATGAAGAGCCACCCCACCTTTCCGGCCTCGCCGACCGCCGGCACGGTCTTACCGTTGTCGTCGACATTAAAGAGAACCACGTTGCTGACCGCGTCATAATCCCAGATGTCATGCTTCACTTCTTGGTAGTACCATTTGAGTTTCCCGCTTTGGGCATCCAGGGCAACGATGGAATCGGTATAGAGATCGTCGCCCTTGCGGGCGGTGCCGTTGAGGTCAGGGTTCGGGTTGCCGGTCGCGAAGATGATCAGATTGCGTTGCGGATCGATCGCCGGCGTGGTCCAGACCGCGCCGCCGCCGGTCTTCCAGGAATCGCCCGCGAAGCTCTTCGGATCGGTGCTGTCCCAGCGCCATTTCTGCTGACCCGTCTTGGCATCATAGGCGGCAAGGAAACCGCGCAACGGCCATTCGCCGCCCGCGCTGCCGATGATCACCATGCCGTCATAGACCTGCGGCGCCATGCTCTCCGTATATCCGGCGCGGGGATCGGCGACCTGGGTCTTCCATTCCTGCTTCCCGGTCACCGCATTGAGCGCCAGCAGATTGTCGTCGAGCGTTGCCACATAGACGTTCCCGTCGCCGACCGCCACGCCACGGTTGACCGGCCCGCAGCAGGTCTTGTTCAGGCCGACATGATAGGTCGTCTCCCAATAGCGCTTGCCGGTCACCGCATTGAGCGCCATGATTTTCATCTCGTCGTTGACTGTGGGCGTGGTGACATACATCACCCCGTCGACGACGACGGGCGTCGTCTCGAAGCTCGCCGTCATCCCGGTTTGCACGATTGCGGCGGGCGCCAAATTATCGACGTTGTCCGCGTTGATTTGCGATAGGGGCGAATAGCGCTCGTTGGAATACGTGCGTCCGTGCAGCAGCCAGTCCTGGCTGTCGGCGTTGGCGTTTTTCAACTGGTCCTCGCTGACCGCCACCTTGGCAGCGGCCGGAACGGCATCCAGCTGCTCGTTCGTCAAGCTCTGGTTCCGGCTCGATTCGCTCGGCTGCTCGGCTTGCGCCGAGGCAACGACCCCAAGGGTGAGAGCGGTCGTAACCATCAGTCGCCCGACCCACCTTCGTGTCGCTCTATGGGGAAGTTTGTTCGCGATTACCATCGGATCCTCCGTGGAGATTGTCCCCCCGAAAGCCCCGCCTGGATTTTCACTTGCTTTGACTGGCCGCTTCCTTGGGAAAGGGGAGCAGGTCGATCTTGCTCAGTGAATTCGTAGTGAGTTGCGTATTGCCCGGCCGAAACCCGTTTTGCGAGAGGATGTAGGCGATGACGTCGAGATATTGCTTCTTGCTGAGGCTGCCGGGCTTCGTCAAAGGCATGTTGGTCGCGATGAAGCGGTAGAGCTGCGCGGCGGACATATTGCCGTATTGGAGGCTGCTGGCAAAATTCTGCCCCTTGAGTGTCGGGCCGGCCGCACCTTGCAGGTTTGCGCCATGGCATTGCGCGCAATTTTCGCTGAAGGCTTGCGCTCCAGCCTGAACCTGTTGCTTGCTGAAATGAGCCGCATCGGCAAATGCCGGGGACACAAACGCCGCCAGAGCCATGCCGCGCGCGACGC